>NZ_AMFQ01000067.1:0-77781 GCF_000335555.1 Acinetobacter sp. WC-743
TTTGGACAACCGAACTCTATTTTTAAACGTTTTAATCGCTGGTCAAGTAGTGGTAAGTTACTCACTATATTCAAATTATTATCACTGAATACCGATATGGAATGGCTATTCATCGATGGTTCCCATATTCGTGCTCATCAACATTCTGCGGGTATTGCTGATCAGGCAATCTCTAAAAGTGCAGGAGGAAACTCCTCCAAAATACATTTAGTTGTAGATTCAAATGGGAATCCTATTGATTTCATTATTACTGATGGAACACACATGATGTTAAGTCGCACCTGATTTAATTTCAAAACTCATTTAAATGAGGCAGAGATTGTATGTGCAGATAAAGGCTACGATTCAGAGCCATTAAGACAGCAGATTAGAGCAACTGGAACAAAAGCGAATATACCTAAAAAATCCAATAGCCAATCAAACAATGACCATATGGATTGGTATTTATATAAAATCAGGCACTTAGTAGAAAATATGTTTTGTAGGTTAAAGCAATTTAGAGGGATAGCCACTCGATACGACAAGTTAAAACGGAACTATGAAAGTTCTGTTGCATTAGCTTGTATATTTTTATGGCTCCCCTTGTAGGTTAAATTATGAACCCTAAATGTCAACAGACCCTAAAGTAAAACTCATTCCAAACGATGGTTTTGCAATTCAGCCTGTTGATCTATAAAAATTTAGTCTTGCGCTGTTTTCCATACTTTAAATGCCATTTGCATTTGTTGTTGAATTTGTACAGGGACTTTATTGCGTTCTAAATTGGAAAAATCACCACGATAGGTTTCTGCCACAATTGAATTTGCCAAATCTTCGATTGCAATTCGTCCTTTGTGCTGATATTGCGCAATATCTGCTTCAGTGAGTGCAATATCCCAACAAGATACAACTGAGCTCATATCGACAGCAATACTGAGATAGTATCGGTCTTGGGCTTGGTAGAGTTCCCAAAAGTGTGCTTGTTGCTCAATAAGTTGCATAGTCATTCATCAATTGTTATAAACATATTAAATTTAACTACCTACTAATAGCTTTATTAAAAGCGTAAATGACTAATTTTCCAATTCTATGATGTTTATATGCCTCTTCAATTGTAGTCACATGGTTTTTTGAATGCGCATAAGCATGCCTCCACTCTAAAAGTTGAGAATATTTCTCATTAGGATGCCTACCATTCATCATCTTTTGATATCTTTGCATTTCTTGGGTAAAGACTAATTCCTTAGATGGTGAAAAAAGTTTTAAGTAATTACATAAGTCTTTTCTCTGTATTTTACTATTTAATTTTTTATAGTTCTTTTCTATAAAATGTGAAAAATCAGTATGAACTGAATCAGCATGTTCAATCATTATTTGTTTAACGAGATTTTCATATATCGCACAAATTGCAACTAAAAGTAAGCCTGCTAAATCTGCACGTATCGGAGTATTAGCTAGATTTGAACTAGGCGCTATCCTATCAAAGTCTGTTACTAATTTATCTACATATGCCAATTCTAGTTTTAGAGTTTTGAAATCCACTTTAATGTCTCAAGCAAGAATTTTTTTAGCAGCTTCAATACGTGCTTTTAAAACAGCATTATCTGCCGTTGGTCCAACAGTATTATTCATAAATTCTTCTATTTTTAATAAATTTTCATATTTGGTTAATAAATAGCTATCGTCAATATTATCCTGCTCAAGTAGAGCCACAAACACAGCTTCAAGTATTGCTGTATTTATTACTCCCTTTGGTCTAAATGGATTAATAATATTATTTACTATAACTCTACAAACCTTAGGAAATCTGTCGACAAACAATTTTGCTTTGGGACTATCAAAACTCCGATTATTTTTCATAGTCAAATTTAAAAATTTAATCATTGGTCTTTCGTATGATGACCAATTATTAAATAGTCCAAACAATCTCAATATTATCTCAATATCTTTTTGATTTTTATGTGGTTTTTTAAAACCTAGAATTTTAAGCCAATCTGGATTTAAATTTAAATTTTGCAATACAGAAACAATATTTCCTCTATAAACAGCGTTACGAATTTCTTGTGGCTTTAACTGTGTACCACCTGTATTTAATCTTTGAAAAATATAAAAGACACAATCATTATTTTCAATTGGAGAAATTTGCCTGATATTTATTGCCCTTAAAGTAGAATTTTTTATTTTTCTTTGATCCTTTGGATCTAATTCCAGAAATGTTTTATCATTATAAGAAGATGTATCAGATAACCCTGTTAATTTAAAAACTTTCCTCTTCCCTTGATCATCTTCTTCACCAAAATACCCTTCTAAAAAGTATTTCACTGACAAAATACGTTGCTGCCCATCAATTACTTCTAAATTATCTTCATCATTTACGTAAAAAAAAACTTGTGGAACAGGAAGCCCCATTAAGAATGATTCAATTAATCTAGATGCTTGATCAATTTTCCATACAAAGTTACGTTGATAGAAAGGAATTATCAATTCATTACTATCAAGTTTCATTGTTAACAACTCTAAAGACGGATCTGATGGGTTAACTGACAAATCAAATTTTATATCTGGAATAATATCATTTTTTGTTTCCTCATCTAGTTGTTTTTCTATAAGCTCTTCAAAATTAGTATTATTTTCAACCATCACACATCCCATTGAAATCATTTAAAAAAACAATATATCTACAATGAATATTTTTATCTAGTATAAAACATAAAAAAACCACCCTCTCGGGTGGTTTTTTAATCGCCAACTGCGTCTTATTGAGCGCGGTTTTTGATTTTGCGGATGGTTTCCAACTGAGCAGCAGTTTCTGCAAGCGCAGCCAAAGCAGCAGCAGCGTCCAAATCGCTTTTTTGATTTGCAAGCAACTGTTCAGCATTTTTACGTGCTTCAAGAATTGCAGCTTCATCTAAGTTGTCAGCACGAACTGCAGTATCTGCAAGAACCGTAACGACATGCGGTTGAACTTCTAGAACACCACCAGATACATAGATTAACTCTTCTGTACCGTTTTCAAGCAGAACGCGAATCGCGCCCGGCTTGAGCAAAGTGACTAACGGCGCGTGACCAGGCATAATACCCAATTCACCGCCAGCACCTTTTGCGATAAGCATTGTCACAGTGCCTGAGTACAAAGACTCTTTAACACTTACAACATCACATTGCATAGTCGACATGTGAATCTCCTAAATGAGAGTTGCTAATTAAAGCTTCTCGGCTTTAGCGATCACTTCGTCAATACCACCAACCATATAGAACGCTTGTTCTGGGATGTGATCGTATTCACCAGCTAGAAGACCTTTAAAGCCACGAATTGTTTCTTTAAGTGGTACAAGTTTACCAGGAGCACCAGTAAACACTTCAGCTACGTGGAACGGTTGAGAGAAGAAACGTTGAATCTTACGTGCACGGTATACAGTAAGTTTGTCTTCTTCAGCTAACTCGTCCATACCCAAGATTGCGATGATGTCTTTAAGCTCTTTATAACGTTGCAATACGTTCTGTACAGAACGTGCAATTTCATAATGCTCAGCACCAACAACCAATGGATCTAACTGGCGTGAAGTAGAGTCAAGTGGATCGATCGCTGGATAAATACCAGAAGATGCGATGTCACGGCTCAATACTACAGTTGCATCTAAGTGAGCAAATGTAGTTGCAGGCGATGGATCTGTTAAGTCATCGGCAGGTACATATACCGCTTGGATAGATGTAATCGAACCAGACTTAGTCGATGTAATACGTTCTTGAAGAACACCCATCTCTTCTGCAAGCGTCGGTTGGTAACCTACTGCAGATGGCATACGACCTAAAAGAGCAGATACTTCAGTACCAGCCAATGTGTAACGGTAAATGTTGTCAACGAACAACAATACGTCACGGCCTTTACCGTTTTCATCTTTCTCATCACGGAAGTATTCCGCCATCGTCAAACCAGTTAACGCTACGCGTAAACGGTTACCTGGTGGCTCATTCATCTGACCGTAGACCATTGCTACTTTGTCAAGAACGTTAGAATCTTTCATCTCGTGATAGAAGTCGTTACCTTCACGAGTACGCTCACCAACACCAGCAAACACAGATAAACCTGAGTGTGCTTTCGCGATGTTGTTGATCAATTCCATCATGTTTACAGTTTTACCAACACCGGCACCACCGAATAAACCAACTTTACCACCTTTTGCAAACGGGCAAAGTAAGTCAATGACTTTAATACCTGTTTCTAAAAGGTCAGTAGAAGCTGCTTGTTCAGCATAAGAAGGTGCTTGACGGTGAATCGGTAAACGCTCTTCAGTCGCTACAGGACCAGCTTCGTCGATTGGGCGACCAAGAACGTCCATGATACGACCTAAACATGCAGTACCTACTGGTACAGAAATTGGCGCACCAGTATTAGACACGTTTAGACCACGTTTAAGACCTTCAGTAGATCCCATTGCGATGGTACGAACTACACCATCACCAAGTTGTTGCTGAACTTCTAAAGTAGTTTCAGTACCGTCAACTTGGAGAGCGTCATAGATCTTAGGAACGCTGTTGCGTTCAAACTCGACGTCGATAACCGCGCCGATGATCTGAATGATACGACCGCTACTCATTGCTGTCTCCTCAATTCAAAATAATGTTAAACGGCAGCGGCACCACCAACGATCTCAGAAATTTCCTGAGTAATCGCGGCTTGACGCAGCTTGTTATAAATGAGTTGTAGGCTCTTGATAAGCTCACCTGCGTTATCAGTTGCAGCTTTCATTGCAACCATACGTGCAGATTGCTCACATGCGATGTTTTCAATCACACCTTGATAAACCATAGACTCAATGTAACGAACCAATAAACCATTTAAAAGCTCTTCAGCTTCTGGTTCATATAAGTAATCCCAACCATATTGACGGTTAAGATCTTCGTTCGTATCAGCCGCAGCCAAAGGAACGAGTTGTTCGATTTTTTGGTTTTGAGTCATGGCATTGACAAAGCCGTTTGACACAAGATAAATACGATCTAATTCGCCTTTATCGAATGCATCTAACATCACCTGTACAGAACCAGTTAACTGTTCAAGACTTGGTGCATCACCTACGTTTGTAGTTGCTCCAAGTACTTTACCGCCGTAGTTTTTAAAAAACGAAACCGCTTTTTGACCAATCAAAGCAAATTGAACTTCAATTGACTGCTCTTGTTGCTGTTGGACGTGTTTAACCACTTTTTTGAACAAGTTAATGTTCAAACCACCAGCAAGACCACGATCTGAAGAAACAATGATATAGCCAACGCGTTTTACTGGGCGTTCAACCATATAACGATGTTTGTATTCAGGATTCGCTTGTACCAAATGAGCAATTACACGGTGCATATTTTCGGCATACGGACGGCCCTGAGCCATGCGCTCTTGCGCACGACGCATCTTAGAAGCTGCTACCATCTGCATCGCGCGAGTAATTTTCTGCGTGCTTTTGATACTAGCTACTTTGGCGCGAATTTCTTTTAAATTTGCCATACGCTTAACCTAGTATTCGAAAGCCCTTTCGAGCTTCCGAAGGTTGATCCGTGAACCAAACCTTAACTAGATTCAACATCGTTGAATCTTAGTAAGTTTGAGTCGCTTTAAAGCTTTCAATACCTGCTTTAATTGCAGCTTCGATGTCTTTGTCGTAGTTACCAGTTGCATCGATGTTTTGCATTAACGCAGCATGCTCTGAACGGAAGTAAGAGATCAACGCAGTATCAAAGTCTACGATTTTCTTCACTTCAACGTCAGCCATATAGCCTTCGTTAGATGCATAAATTGAAACTGCTTGGTCAGCAATTGAATATGGAGCATATTGTTTTTGCTTCATTAATTCAGTTACACGTTGACCATGTTCAAGTTGCTTACGAGTTGCTTCGTCAAGGTCTGAAGCGAACTGAGCAAACGCAGCCAATTCACGGTATTGTGCAAGAGCGGTACGGATACCACCTGACAATTTTTTGATGATCTTAGTTTGAGCAGAACCACCAACACGTGATACAGAGATACCCGCGTTCACAGCAGGACGAATACCTGCGTTGAATAATGATGTTTCTAAGAAGATCTGACCGTCAGTAATCGAAATTACGTTTGTTGGTACGAATGCAGATACGTCACCCGCTTGAGTTTCAATAATTGGCAATGCAGTTAATGAACCAGTTTGGCCTTTAACTTCACCATTCGTGAATTTCTCAACATAGTCAGCAGATACACGAGAAGCACGCTCAAGTAGACGTGAATGAAGATAGAACACGTCACCAGGATAAGCTTCACGACCTGGTGGACGACGAAGAAGCAATGAAATTTGACGGTAAGCAACAGCTTGTTTAGACAAGTCATCATAAATGATAAGCGCGTCTTCACCGCGGTCACGGAAGTACTCACCCATTGTACAACCAGCATAAGGTGCTAGATACTGCATCGCTGCAGGATCAGCAGCAGCTGCTGCTACAACAGTCGTGTACGCCATAGCGCCAGTTTCTTCAAGCTTACGTACTACGTTCGCAATTGTTGATTGTTTTTGACCAATCGCAACGTATACACATTTAATGCCTGACTGCTTTTGAGCAATGATCGCATCGATCGCCATTGCTGTTTTACCAGTTTGACGGTCACCGATGATCAACTCACGCTGACCACGACCAACAGGGATCATTGTATCTACTGATTTATAACCAGTTTGTACAGGTTGATCCACTGATTGACGCCAAATAACACCTGGTGCTACTTTTTCAACAGCATCAGTAAGTTTTGCATCAATAGGGCCTTTACCATCAATTGGGTTACCCAAAGCATCTACTACACGGCCTAAAAGTTCTGGACCAACCGGAACTTCTAATACACGACCTGTGCAACGAGCTTTTTGACCTTCTTGAAGGCTTAAGTAGTTACCTAAGACAACGGCACCCACTGAATCCTGTTCTAGGTTCAGTGCCATACCAAATAAGCCGCCGTCGAATTCGATCATTTCACCGTACATTGCATCAGCAAGGCCGTGAATACGCACAATACCGTCGGAAACCATAACAATGGTCCCTTCGTTCTTAGCGGTCGCGCTGGTGTCCAGATCGCCGATACGCTGTTTAATGAGCGCACTGATCTCGGATGGATTCAGTTGTTGCATTGCGCTATACCTCAATCTTTTTAAAGTTCAGTCTTCTGTTCGCAGTTATTTTTAACAATTACGCTAGAAGACGAGTCCGCATTTTTTCAAGCTTGCTAAGCGCAGAATCATCTATCACTTGGTCGCCTGCACGAATAACAACACCAGCAATCAATGCTGGGTTTACTTCAACTGTAATTTTCACAGCGCTGTTCAAACGTTTTTCTAACGCATGAGCCAACTTCTGTTCTTGCACTGAGTCCAGCGGGAAAGCTGACTCAATCACAACATCTACAGTGTTGTTATTTTGCGATTTGAGTTGTTCAAATTCTGTGTCGATTTCAGGTAACAATGCTAAACGGCCATTGTCTGCAAGAAGTGTCAAAAAGTTTGACACAGCTTCAGTTTGTTCATTACCTAAAACTTTCGCAAAAAGACCAACCTGCTCAGCAGGTGTCAACTCAGGGCGATTTAAATAAGCGGAAAATGCTTCATCTTGCACCGCAGCACTGAGCAGTTGTAATGCATTTGACCAAGCGTCAGTTGCATTTTGCTCAGATGCATAAGCAAATGCTGCTTTAGCGTATGGGCGTGCCAACGTCAAGAGTTCAGCCATATTCGCCTCTCTTAAAGTTTAGCAGCCAGCTGATTCAGCATGGCATTATGAGCTTCTGCGTCAACTTGTTGGTTCAGAATTTTCTCTGCACCAGCAACTGCAAGAGCAGCAACTTGTTGACGTAATTCTTCACGAGCAGAATTGATGTCTTGGTCAACAGCATCTTTCGCTTGTTGACGAATACGCTCACCTTCAGCAGATGCTTGAGTACGCGCTTCTTCGATCAATTGTGCCGCACGACGGTTCGCTTGTTCGATCAATTGAGCCGCTTGTGCTTTCGCCGCATCAATTTCTTGCTTAACTTGTGCTTGTGCATCAGCAAGATCAGCTTTCGCTTTCTCCGCAGCGTTTAAGCCATCAGCGATTTTACGCTGACGCTCACTAATCGCATTGATTAGTGGTGGCCATACAAACTTCATGCAGAATGCGACAAATATCGCAAATGCAATCGCTTGGCCAAACAATGTGAGGTTGATATTCATTGCAAATTCCTCAAATAGTGAATTTCGGAATTAAGCTGATTAACCTACAAATGGATTAGCGAAGATGAAGAACAAGCCAATACCAACACCGATCATAGGCACAGCATCAAGAAGACCCGCGATTAAGAACATACGAGTTTGAAGTTGTGGAGCCAATTCTGGTTGACGAGCTACAGCTTCAAGGAAGCGACCGCCTAAAAGACCAAAACCAATCGCAGTACCTAAAGCACCAAAAGCGATCAAGATAGCAGATGCAATTGCAACTAGACCTAAAGTGAGTTCCATGATAATTCCTCAGAGGTTAGGTTTATACCAAATTAAATTAAAAAAATTATACCTAACCACCTGATGACAGTTAGGCAATACCATTAATGTTTTTCGCTTGCCATGCTCAAGTATACGATTGTTAGCATCATGAAAATGAAGGCTTGCAACGTAATAACAAGAATGTGGAAGATAGCCCAAGGCACAGACAACGCCCATTGGATCCAGAAAGGTAACAACGCGATCAAGATGAAGATCAACTCACCCGCATACATGTTACCGAATAGTCGGAGCGCCAATGAAATTGGACGTGCAAGGAATGTTACCAATTCTAGAATCAAGTTCACTGGAATCAATAACGCTTTTGCAACTGGGTTACTTGGATTAAATGGGTTAAGTGCTAATTCACCAACGAAACCGCCGATGCCTTTTTCACGGATACTATAGAACAAGATCAACGCAAATACAGACAATGACATACCAAGGGTAATGTTAGGATCTGTAGATGGAACAACCTTGAAGTAAACGTGGTGAGGGTCCATGCCAAATACACTTGCACCAATTTGTTGTGCTAGATAAGGAATCCAGTCAACAGGAATTAAGTCCATCGCATTCATGAGGAAAATCCACACAAAAATGGTCAAGGCTAAAGGTGCAATTAAACGTGATTTACCATGAAACGTATCACGAACACTTGAGTCAACAAACTCGATAATCATTTCGATTGCAGACTGGAACTTGGTAGGAACACCAGAGTTTGCAGCTTTCGCCACACACCAGAATATCAAACAGAAAATCAAACCAAGGCCAATTGACCAACCCATTGAATCCAAGTGAATAGCAGTGAACCCCATCTGTTGAGCTTCTGCACCATTCTCAGCCAATTTCCAAGTACCATCTGGCATTTTGCCATAGGTCATATTGGTCAAGTGATGCTTGATATACTCGGTCGAAGTCAGGGCATGTTCTTCAGCAGCCATAAATCACACCTGGTCAATGTCAAATAATAAATAGGGTTAACGAATATCGCGTGCTGCATGATATCTCGTTAATCCCCAAAAAAATTTTCAATTTCTGCTGCGCTTATACTCGTTTTTGTTGCCGTGCTACCCAAAATGGAGCAACCCACGACATCGCCTGCACGAGAATAAAACCACAAAACAATGCTACCGGGGATAACGGTTTAACATTGCTTAAAATTAAAATGAAACCAACGATCACAATTGCAAATTTGCCCATCAAGCCTCGATACATGTTCGAAAGAACCTGTTTTGAAGCACGTGCACCAGCGGCTCGAAACGACTGCCAAGAAAAATAACAACTGGCAAGCCAACATAACAGTGCACCTAATGCTGCACTTAAAGCCGCAGTCGAGTCTTTCAAGACCCACGCTACCAAGGCTGAAACAGGTATCATTAATGCTTGTAAATAGACCAAAGCTTTTGCTAATCGTCGGTCAATCAAGCGACTAGTTTGGCTCATTTTTTATCCACTCACAGCATAAATGCTTGACAAGTTTAGCTGATGATCGTTTTTAATCGCAGGCATTATAGAGTTACACCCCTGAACATGCAATCTTTTCCCGACCTTAGTCGTGTTTTTTTCGATATACAGGTTGCTTTTCATATGAGCATTTGTTGATTAATTTTTGCATCATTTTCGTGCATTAAGTACGCAGGCTTGTGTCTGTTGTGCCAAAGCTTGCCATGCAACCACAAAATCTTGTTGTTTTGCTAAAGTCTCATCAACGGATTGAAAAGAAATTTCTCCCAATTTTCGATATTGACTTGGACTTGCACTGGCTTCTGCAAGCAAACACATTTTTTTGTAAGGACGCGTATCATTTAAAAACTTGATTTGTGTAACAGTCGGTGCCACATGTGGATCATCCGTCATTGCACCTGCAAATTTTAAATTGAGAGAACGTTCAAGATATTGGTAAGCATCGTGATATGCCCAATAAGGACGTGCGGCACCCGCTGTGGTAATTTTTTGTGAAGCGAGCAACATTTCATTGGCAAATTTTTTCGCGTTATTCCAATAAGCAGTTTTATTTTCAGGATGCTGTTGTGATCTCAAGGCAGCAATAAAGAAGCCTATGCGTACTGCATTGTTTGGATCTAACCAAACATGAGTATCTATCGTGTCTTTAAGTGCAATGCCTTTCGGATTTCTAAGTGGAAGCGCCTGAATAATACCTGAGTCAAGAATCGAGATAGCTTTAGCATTGTCTCCAAGAACTTTTTCTAAAGGTGCTTCGTGTGCTTTACCCAACCAAACCACCAATGAAGCATCCATAATCGTCTTTCGATTATCTGGTGTTAACTGTACATCATGCCCGGTCTGATTCCCTAACAGCAAAACAGGTTCTTCTACTCCTTGGGTGATTTCTTTTGCAATCAGATAAATAGGATGAGTAGAGACCACCAAAGGCGCTTGAGCCCAAGTGACACTAGCAAATAATGCACATAAGCAAAAAGCGATCATGCGATTCATGGGAGTGTATTACCAAAAAAAATTTATGTTATAGTATAACAAAAGTTAAAAAATACCTACGCCATTCGTAAGTTGATAGAGCTTCATGTTAATATTTATGATTCTCTTCATTCAAATAAGAAGTTTTGAGGTCTGATATGAGCTTATGTTCACACGAACACCATGATACTTTGCATGGTGTACACGATCATCTCAATGTACAAGAGCGTTTATCAGAAGCAGAAAACCTTTGTGCAACCTCAGGCGCGCGTCTTACTCCCTTACGTAAAGAAGTACTGGAGTTGATTTTGAATGCATCAGGACCCGTTGGTGCATATGACCTTTTAGCCAAGATGAAAGGTGCTGCGGAACGACCAGCAGCCCCTCCAACGGTATATAGAACACTCGACTTCCTTTTAGAAAAAGGATTTATTCATCGTTTAACCTCTATTAATGCCTATATCCCTTGCTGTCATCCACGTGAAGGACATCAAGCTGCTTTTTTGATCTGTACTGAATGCCATACAGTGAAAGAAGCTTCAGCAATAGGTTTGATTCAACAATTGAATCATTTGGCAGAGTCCGACCAGTTCAAAGCACATCATAGTATTATTGAGATTTCAGGAATATGTCAGCAGTGCTCAAGCAAAGCGTGAACACCCCCCTTGTTCAGCTAAAGCAGATCAATGTCCAGATTGATGATCGTGACATTTTAAAAAATGTAGATTTTTCGCTACAAAAACAAGAAATTGTCACGCTTATTGGTCCCAATGGTGCGGGTAAATCCACATTGATCAAAGTTCTGTTGGGTATTTTAAAACCCAATTCAGGGAGTATTGTCAGTTCATCAAAACTGAAACTCGCCTATGTACCTCAAAAATTCAACCCCTCTCATAGCCTTCCATTAAGAGTAAAAGATCTTCTTGATCTGGAAAAATGTGATAAAGCCATTAAAGCAGAAATCATTCGCGATACAGGCATAGCCAAACTCGAAAACTCTAAAGTACAACAACTTTCCGGTGGCGAACGTCAACGCGTTTTATTAGCACGAGCATTATTACGTCAACCTGATATTTTAGTCTTAGATGAGCCTATGCAAGGTTTAGATATCCAGTCTGAGGCAGAGTTATATGGCTATGTTCGAAGTTTACCTGAACGTTATGGTTGTGCCATCTTGATTGTCTCTCATGATTTACAATGGGTGATGCAAGGAACACAACGTGTTGTATGTTTAAACAAGCATATATGTTGCAGCGGCTTACCAGACAGCATTCAACAACATCCTGAGTATCAGGCTTTATTTGGTGACACTTTTGGCAAGCAACATGCCTTTTACCAACATCACCATGATCATTGTGCACATGGTGACTCTGCCAAAACCTGTGAACACGGTCCACATCCTCACATTCACCCTGAACCGGAAGCTTAAACCATGATGGAATGGTTAGAATTACTCTTACCTGCTTGGATCATGGGCACACTGTTGGTGTTTCTAACTGCACCACTGGGCTGTTTGATGTTATGGCGCAGAATGTCTTTCTTTGCAGATACCATGGCTCATGGTACTTTGCTGGGTGTGGCTTTGGCAGCAGTGTTAAGTTTACCGCTCTGGGTCGGTGTTACTTTTACCGCAGTACTTTTGGTTGCTGTGCTGTGGGTTCTACACGACCCTCGCCTGCCAAATGATGCTTTACTTGCTTTATGCGCAGCCACCCTACTCTGTTCAGGTTTATTGCTGATCCAGCACTTACCTGCTTTACGCCCAGAACTATTGAGCTATTTATTCGGTGACTTACTGACGATTGAATGGTCTGACTTAGCTGTTTTCGCGGCTGTCATTATTGGCGCTTTGGCAATTTTGTATTCTCACTGGCAGGCGCAAATTCAAATTGCGATTGATCCAGATATTGCAGTCAGTGAAGGTGTTAATGCCAAATGGCAACGTTTAATTTTTATGTTGTTATTGGCATTGTTCACGGTACTGGCTTTACGTGCGGTCGGCTCGTTGCTGATGGGTGCTCTTCTGGTTATTCCTGCTTTAGCTGCACGTTTGATTTCGCACTCACCTAAACAAATGGTGATCGGTGCTTTTGTGATTGCACAAATTGGTGTCACTGTAGGCTTATGGTCAAGTGCAGCATTAAATATTTCAACAGGTCTAAGCATTGTTTTGACCATGTCTTTATTGTTTGCACTGATCTTCTGCACGATGAAAATTAAAAAAGGATGATTTCAATCAAACCTTAACATCGCTTATAGGGTTCATTGAACATCCAATACTTAAAATAGGCTTTGAGCTGAAATGTATAAGCCATAAAGCGCGATTGTGACTAAAATTAAACCGCAAAGCCCTAATATTTTGGGATAAATTCGACTTTTAGACAACTGATTAAAAGACAAATAAACTATAGATAAGGTGAGGAAATCCAAGATAATCCATGTGATCACGAGGATAACTAAACTTACATTCAGATCTGAATGAACATGGATAAATTGTGGAAAAAACGAAGAGAAAAAAATAATATCTTTAGGGTTTGAAATACCGACCAGAAAACCTTTCGTTAAACCACCCTCTACTGGCGAAAGTACAGTAGTCAACTGCTGGTCTTGCTGAAACCACACCTCTTTTAGAATGCCATAACCTAAATAAGCAATATAAAGACATCCAAGGATTTTGATGATCAGGAAAAGTGTTTCATTAACACTCAACATTCCCTTTAAAATTAAAATGGAAATTGCAATCAGTACCAAAGATGCGAGATTTGTTCCGACGATGGTTTGTAATGATTTGCGATAACCGCCTTTTAAGCCCGCACTTGCCACCAAAATCATGACTGGTCCTGGTGTTGCAATCATAATAATTACACTGATGGCATACAGATAAAATTCTAAATAATTCAAGTGACCCTCGGCTTAACAGATATTCTATTGGATTTATTTTTAATTGTTCAATAACTCAAACCATGAGACTTTTACTGATGTACTAAACTCAACAAACCAGCAGCACAACTAAATAACACTGCGAAAGTACGATTCATATACTTTTGCTGCTTGGGAGATTTAAGCAATCTCAAGACTTTTGCAGCCAACCCTGTGTAGCCAGCCATCACAATTAAATCGATCGTAATCATCGTGATCGCCATAATCACATATTGAATCCATTGTGGTTTAGACAGATCTAAAAATTGCGGCAATACTGCAAGTAAGAATACGATCGCTTTTGGATTACTGATATTCACCACAAAGCCGTATAGAATCAACTTGGGAATGGATTTAGTCGGTTGTTCAGTTGGGATATCTATAGACTGTGTTTTAGCTGTCCATTGCATATAGGCTAAGTAGAGTAAATAGCAAACTCCAAACCATTTCACAGCAAGAAAAGCCATCGGTGTAGTGGCAAATAATACCCCTACTCCAGCAGCAACAATTATAATTTGCACCAGTAAAGCCAGCTGTAAACCAATAGCATTCCAGTAACCACGGCGAAAACCATAATTTAGACCACTCGACATTGACGCAATAGCGCCAGCACCAGGTGATATACTAATCACCCAACACGCCAACATATATGCAAACCAAACTTGATAGGACATAACAAAAAATAAAATATTTTGAACAAAGCATTATAGCGGTTTTAAAACGACACATTTCGATTAATTTAATTGGTAAAAAGTATAAGACTTTACTACCCAGCTGTTGCCAGTTCATGCACAATAGCTAGATTGATAAATAAAAATTGAGGAGCCATCTCGATATGACAGCCCAATCTGTAATTTTACCTTTACCCTCTGACCATGCTCGCTTCATCGTTTTAAATTTAAAAAATCTGTCTATTGATGGCTTAAAAAAGCGTCTCAATGCCTTATTGAGCACTCGTGATCGCCTGATCACGCAACACCCCGAAGCTGAGATTAAAACTGCAATCGCTTTCGGTCCTGAACTATGGTCAAAGCTTTATCATACTTCGCCTGAAGGGTTTAAGCAGTTAGAACCGATTCAAGGTGCCTTTCAAATGCCCGTTGTTCCTGCGGATGTTCTGATTCACATTGCTTCTGCACGCACGGACATTTGTTTTGCACTAAGCCAATCCTTTTTTGATGGTATTCAAGATCAAGTTGAAGTTTTAGATGAACGTGTATGTTTCCGTTATCTCGATGGTCGTGACCTAACGGGATTTATTGATGGTACCGAAAACCCTCAATTTCCAGATGATCGTGCGGAGACTGCTTTATTGGGTGAAGATTCAGGTATTTTCGAAGATGGATCTTTTATTTTTGCGCAGCGTTATGTGCATGAGCTTGAAAAATGGAAACGTTTAAAAGTAGATGCACAGGAAAATGTGATTGGTCGTTCTAAATTAGAAAGTATTGAGATGGACGATGAACACAAACCTGAAAATGCACATATTGCTCGTGTTGTTATCGAAGACAATGAAGGTGAGGAATTAGAAATTCTGCGTCACTCTCTCCCTTATGGCGATGGACAAGGTGAGCAAGGCTTATTTTTTATTGCTTATACCAAAGATTTAACCCGTATTGATCGTATGTTAGTCAATATGTTTGGTACTCAAGGCGATGGAATTCATGACCGTTTATTACACTTTGTGACTCCTGTCGATGGTGCGTACTTCTTTGCACCGAATGAAGAAGTGTTGGAAGAGATTTTGGAAGATTAAAATAGATAAGGAATAGTTAAATATGACTATTTCTTATATTTATTCAATATTTTAAATCCAAAGAAAGATCTATTAATTTATGCAATTTAAATACCTTGTAAAGCTTAATTATTGAGCTAAACAAGCTTTATCTAAGTGTTTAATTTCATCCAATCTAGCTTTATCAATAACGAACAGACATGATTTAAAGTTGATTAAAAGAGTAATTTTGTCAATAATATTTACTCTCTATCAACCCATAGATACCATGAAATATCTACAGCCAATAAAAACACAGTTTTAAAACTCATCATACCCAGGTCGATTAATATTTAATCTGAAATTCTTTTTTTCAATACTTGGTTCATTTCCCACACATTTCATTTCTTCACTTTTACTAAAATCATCATTAATAACAAAAGATTGGATACAATAATTTTTCAATTTATTTTCATTTATACCATTAAATCTTTTGACTTGATGATCCAATATTGGAAACTTGCCTCCCATCGTTATAAATAAAGTATTTTTATAATTATTCTTGTTATTTTCACCACCTGATAAAAATATTACTTGCGCAGGTCCTGAACCTTCGTAATTATTAAAATTTACAGCAATCAAACCTAATAAATATTCTTTGCTTCCAATTTTTTTAACTGCAGTCATCAAAATTCGAGCTTGATCCTCTCCAGAATAAAATAGTTTTAAATCCTTTTGATTAACTGGATATTTATCTAATTGGATGAATTTATCATTGATCATTAACGCTTTAGAATCTAATGGTAATTTAACTTGTTTATATTCATTAGTTAAAAGGTCACTATTGACTTTCGATTCACTCATCTTTGGTGAATCTGAGTTTAACATCTTATTTTCTGCCTTTTGACAGGCTACAAGTGAAAATAAAATCAACAATGGGATAAATTTTTTAATGTACATAAGATGCCTTTATATATCCTGAATATTCGGTTGATAACCCTGTAAATGTAAATGGTTATCGTGATCACCATTTGTAAAAGTGACATGGGGCAAAGTTCTGTTTGGCTGACCTTTTCTCTTCATCACTTGCGATCCAAATGATTTATAACCAAAAAGATATAGTGCATTTACAAATCTTACATTCGCATCCCAGTCAAATCTATCGACGTGGCTCACAAGAACTGGACCATCTTTATGGCAACCATTAATTCCTAGATAGCGAAAATCTCCATTAATCCCGTTGAAGTGTGAATCACTACCTACCGATCGACCATCTCGAGCACTAAATCCAGAACCATGATAATAACCGTATCCTAAAGAGCACATAGCACCAATAACTGCTGCAAACGCATCTCCCTTAAGATAATATCTTGATCGACCTGGTAAATAAATATCCCACAAATATCCGACTTTACCATCCGGACTCTTGTAGGATTTGAGCGTCCTTTGGTCTACCAAATAAACATTTCCACCTACGACCCCGTTACCTTTTTTACGTTTAGGTGCAACGATAAATTCAGTTTTGCCAATATGATGTGATTGTCCATTTTTATCATAATAAATATATTCAGCAAAACCTGTTGCAGCCGCATTCTCTCTTTTGATTTTACCATCAGAGTAAATATGATAACGCGTCGTATCACTTGTTGCAGGTGTTTGATTAGAAACAGTTGTTAAAGGTTTACCCCCATTCTCTGTATGAGTATTTTGTTGGGACACTTTGGGTGGCTCTTGTTTAACTTCGGGTACTTTAGCAGGAGCTGGTGGATTAGGTTTACTTTGGGACGGCGCATTAGTAACAGGGTTTTGTTGTGGAACTTTTTGCCCTGATTCTAATCGTCTCGATTCCTTGATAAAACCTTCATTTATTCTAAATATCCTATACGGACTTCCATTAATTACCCGAGCTTTTACCAATGAATTCGAACCAACACCAAAACCATATACAAAACCAACTAACATTTTTAAGTTAATTACACCTGCAGCATTGGTTTTTTTTGAAATTTGCCGCCCTCGATAAAAAATGGTTACAGCGGTATTTGGAACAACTTGATCATCTTTTTTGACAATCATCTGAAAGCTATGAACAGGAAGTCTCACTTTTATTGTCTGATTAGAGAGTGATTCTTCAACCTTGAAGTGATGAATCTTTTGGTATTTTCCATCCCCTGAAACAGAAACCTCTATATCTTGACCGACTTCTGCTGAAATATTATGTTTTATGCCACTCCCATCTGCAGAATGCTTTTTAATATTATTTTTATAGGTAAGAAAAAAGCCCATATTTGAGATTGGTTTTCCAGTATCAGCTTCAACAATCTGTATATTGAAGTTCACATCTTTCGTTTCAACTGCTTTAGATTCTTCTGAAATACTTGGAGCTTGCTCATTTCTAACTTCTTGAGGCGTTTTATTCGCCTGTGG
Organism: Acinetobacter sp. WC-743; assembly: GCF_000335555.1. NCBI lineage: Bacteria > Pseudomonadati > Pseudomonadota > Gammaproteobacteria > Moraxellales > Moraxellaceae > Acinetobacter > Acinetobacter sp. WC-743. Next base: position 17,980 of record NZ_AMFQ01000067.1, read on the forward strand.
TTTGGGTTGAGGAGCACTATTCTGTTCTAAAACAACAGGGACTGATATTTGTTTGGTTAATTTGATTGTATAACTTTCCTTCTTATCTTTTTGCTGCGTAATCTCAAGTGCTTTTCCATCAACAATTATTTTTATTTTAGTGCCCGGATGCCTAACAATTACAGGAATTTTTCCTTCTTCACTTGTTTTATAATCATTAGAAATCTTTCCAATTTTGCTATAATATTTTCCTTCTTTGTATTCAGACTCTACTATAATTTTTTTACCTGAAACAGCATTCCCTTGTTCATCCACAACATTTATATAAATTTTACGATTACAACAGCTTTCTAAATCATAATGAGCAAATAATGATATATATTCACCCACTTTTGTTCCAAAAGCATCAGCTTGGTTACCTAGCCCCTGTACAAACTCTAAAACATATTTAGGACCTTTTAAGTGTGCTCCTGCAATGCATCCTGACTCTGTAATTTCAACCCCATTAATACGAACGCCATAAAATTCATTTACATTTCGATTGTTCAGCCGAGTGCAGAGTGTATTGATCCATTTATTAAATGCTTTTATTTGAACCGTTCGATCTTTGAGAAAAACACTTTTCGAAGTTACATCATCTAAGCCCGTCCAACTTCCACTCCAGTCATTCACCGAAAATGATTTCTGAAAAAGGCTATTAGGATCATTACTAAAAGTATATGGTGGCTTAAAATACCCCAAATCATAAAGTGCACTTTCGCCAAATTGAAAATAACCAATAAATCCATAACCTGCGGTTTTACCATTATGTACTTTTCTAGCAGTCAAATTAGGATCGACAAGGTCAGATAAACTCAAATCTGATGAAGACTCTCGACGAGATACTGCATATATATATGCTTGCCTATCCTCACCAAATGACTTTCCGTTTACTGGAGAAACAAAACTCATAATGCCCCCTTAGATTCTTGATCAATTTGTTTAAATAAAATTAGAACTTTATTTTTTGTTTTATCACTCATATTTGTAGAAAATTTCATTTTATTTTTATCAAAATTGAAACTCAGATCTTCATTTAGGTTGAGCATTACATCACCTAAACTCTTACCGTCATCAATAATATAAAATTTCTGAGGTTTATTTTTATTTGTTAATGAGATAAGTAAAATATTTTGATCTGAACTTTTGATATTCCAACACTCATCAGGAATATGTAACCAATGACCTGTATTTAGATCTATCTTATTTTGCTTTAAAAGCTTAGAGACAAGCTCTTTAATATCTTTACGCTGAAAGCTACATTTATCAGACTCTATATAATTAAAGCTTACGACTTCATTATCAATGTTCCGTTTTGGAAATTCCTTGATAACTTCTGCATTACACCAAGTCACAAATAATAAAATGAATAAGAAAGAAAATATTGTTTTCATGATCAAGCCTTACTTTCCAAAATTACAAAAATCTGCTTCTAAATCTTCACTACAAGATTCATTTTGATCTTCTATTGCATCATGATCATCTGCAGCGCCACAACAGCCCTCACCCTCACAACTACTATGATCTGAAGTGTCATCAATATCGTTCTTTATAACTATTAATTCTTTTAAATCTTCACTATCATGCCCAAGAATAATTGCTTCGACATCGTCAGCACTATCACTGAAAAACCGTTGTGTGCGTCCAAGTTCATCCAAAACACCAATAAATTCAGTTTTTCGTGAATGATTTACGAACTTAAATCTGACCTGCTGTTTTAATTCATCTTTACTAAAAATATTACTAAAATCAAAACGTCGGCTAAAAATTCCACTCTCAGGCATTTTCGGCAACTGCGCATTCACTGTTGCCCCACTGGTAAACAACTGTTGTCCTGACTTCACCTCAAACTTTCCACCAGTTTTAATAAAGACACCACTCCCATTAACCACTAGCTGAGTACCACCCGCTTTTAGATCAATCTCTTTAGAGCTGGTTAACTCAATCTTATCTTCAGTTGCAATCAACTTAATGACTTTCTTTGCAATGATTTCAATCAAATCATCCTGAGCCTGTACTTTGATCGGTCCTTTTGCAGCAAAAGCACTTAAACCTTTCTGTGCGGCAAACAAACTAATTTTATCTTGTGCATGACCCACAATATTCTTCTGAGCGCTCATGTTAATCGAACCATTTGCACTTTCAGCTATATCTTGAGAAGCTTGAAGAATAATGTCTTCTGGTGTGGTTAATGCAATCCCATTTGGCGAAGCCAATAACATCAATGCTTGACGGAAAATTTTACCTTGTTCTTGTTTGGCGTTGTCGCTGCTATCTTCCAGACCTTGTGTATAACCCTCCATAAAGCCTTGCAAACTACTCAAAGCCTCCAACGGTTTAATTTCAAGTTTGTTCCCCTTATTGAATGTTCCACAAGTACTCATGATGTCAAAATCTTTGATTTCGACATTGGATAAAACCTTACCCACATTACTAATGGATTCAAAAGGATTAGATTTAATATTATCTTTTAAGCTTGCCAGCTTGCCTTTAATAATATCTGTACCGTGTTCTTCAACATTTTCAATAAACGCTTTTAAGTTTTCAACCGCTTCTTTTGCATCAGAAAAATATTCATTAAATTCATCTACAATGCCTTTTGCATTACCACCTAAAGCACCAATGTCTTTAATAAATCCACCACAATCTTTTAAAGCATTCAAAGGATCACTACTCACCCCTTCTTTAAATAGATTCAAAGTTGTGTTGAGCGCCTGCCCTGCACTTTTTAACTCAAGTGATTGAATGAACTTAGGCAAACGATTAATGACATTCAATGCATCGGTTTGTTGCTTTACAGCAATCTCACTTAGCACTTTCATACTTTCAGCCCCTTGATTCAACAAGGACTGTGCTTGGGCTGCTTCTAAATGATCTGCAATTGCATTTTCTTGGGCATAGGTTGTGATAAGCATGCCTTTTCCTGCACGTACCGCCCCATAAGCATCTGTTCTTAATTCAAAACCTTCACCACGCCCATTGCTGGTCTCTTTATCTTTCGGATGACTTAAATTTCCCAAGTTAAGTTGAGTGGCTGCGTGACTACTTTGCAGTTGGGCACTGATTTGCCCGGTCGTGTCATCAAATCGGAGTTGGTTAAAGCCTGAACCACCGACTTCAGATGAGCGGATACCACTGAGTTTCTTGGTATCAGGAAGCTGACCTTTGACATCAAACATGGTTTGATGACGTTCTGCTTCATGTAAACGCCCCATCACAAAAGGACGATCTACATTGCCATCAAAGAAATCAATCACCACGATTTCACCAATCCGAGGATGAAAACGTGTACCGTAACCTTCTCCTGCCCATGAGGTTAATACATCCACCCATGCTGAGTCAGTATCGTTATCATTGGAGCCTGCACCACCATCATGACTATTATCATCAGTACGGGTAAACAAGAAACGAACTTTAATGCGTCCCCATTGGTCCACATAAATTGTTTCGCCTTGCGGACCTACCACTTTAGCGCGTTGCGGGAATGCAGAAGGTCTGTGTGTTAATGGATTGTATTCTGGAACGACTGGAATTCTGCGTCGTACCAATGACAGCTCATTGGCTTGACGCTGATCTTTAATTAAATGATTCCAATAGTTTAAATTAAGCAGTTTAGAAAGTTGATCTTGCAGTTCTTTCGGTAAGTTATTCTGATTATAGAAGGTTTTACCGAGAACCAAGAACTCGCGATCTGAACCTTCATGCTGATCAATTTCCGGATGCTCTCTCAACTCAAACCAATAACCAACTTGTGCATCACGTACTGAACTGATTGCGGTAAAATATTTGGCTTGTAGTTCTTGGTATTGTGAAAGTTGAGTATTGAGTTTATCCACTTGAGCTGAGCTAGAAGCTGTGGTTTGATCTTCACCCTTGAGATCACTGGTCCACGCTGGACTAATGGTCCAAGCCTGTTCTAAACTCAACGTTTCATTGTCTTGTTGTTCGCTATGCTGATGATTGCTGAGTTGGCTATCACCCTGATCTTGTGCGAGATTGTCAGCTTGCCAGCGTTGCACTTGTACAGCTGTAGATTGGATTGATCGTTGTGCAATTAAGCTGGTAATGGTATCAAATCGTTCTGTTGCATGACTACGATGGAAGCGTATACTGCGCCTAGGCATTGCTTCATATTGACTATTGTCATCAATCAATCTTAATTTCTGGGTTTGAATTTGTGCAGCAGAAACTGGAACTATGCGTTCAGATTCATCAACCAACCAGTTAATTCCCTCACTGCGCCATAATCTTGTTAAAAATTCGTAATCTGTTTCGTTTGACTGCATCACAAAAGGACGCACATCATATTGTTTTTTTAAACCACGACTATCTAAACTCAAACTAGATGCAAATAATGCACTTTTGGTTTGCCATTCCTTGAATAAAACTTCAGATATTTCCAAAATACTTTTATTCATGAAAACGCGACTATTACGGCGTTTATGCCAAAGACTGGTCGCATCTTCAAGCGTGAGCTTGTAAATACTTAATGCACCGTCACTTTGTCCTTGACTTGCACCAGTAATGATTCCTGTGGTTCGATAGAGTTCCCCAAAGTCAGTGACTTGGTCAACAGCGACCTGACAACCTATAAATTGTTTTAAAGCAATATGTGCATTGGTTGAAAGGCAAAGTAATTCTGCCTTCAATCCTTGATTGATATATTGTTGTCCCTGAATGCACTGTAGAAATACACTGCCATTTAAGGCTTGATTTGAGAATTGGACATGGACAGCCCTTGTCTGCAACCCTAACCCAAAACTTTCAAGTAAAGTATTAATATTTTTCAACATTTTAGTTATTGATATTCAATGACATGTTGGCTTATTGTAAATAAAAACTCACAGAAAGACATACAGAAATTGTTAAAATTTTTATTTTTGTAACTGACATACTCAAAATTGATCTTATTTTTATGAGAAAAATACAGATATTTAAATCAATCTAAATCTCCAATTTTACCCGTTTATCCTATTACAAAAGGGGCAATTTGCCCCTTCTATAAAAAATTAAAAACACTTAAAAAGGAACGCGCTTATAATCACGATAAGTTGGTTTCCAAAAGTTCTGTTCAATACTTTCGAGTAATTGCTCATCACTCATTACCGTCGCAACACCATCTTGCATTGCTGCTTGAGCAACTTTAAATGCAATAATTTTAGAAACTTTCTGCAATTCGTTTAAATCAGGTAATAAGTCCGCATGGATATCGTTTAACTTCGGTGAGCAATCTGCCAAAGCGGAACTTGATGCCATCAGCATATTGTCTGTCACACGCGTTGCTTGAACAGCCACAACACCTAAACCAATACCCGGGAAAATATAAGAGTTATTGCATTGTGAAATATTAAAGGTTTCTCCATGATAATTCACTGGCGCAAACGGGCTACCTGTTGCAATTAATGCTTTACCTTCTGTCCATTGGATAATATCAGCAGGCACAGCTTCTACACGTGAAGTTGGGTTCGATAAAGGCAACACAATTGGATATTCACAATTTTCAGCCATGGTTTTAATGATTTCTTCTGTAAATAAGCCCGGTTGACCCGATACACCAATCAATACTGTTGGTTTGGCATTTTTAACGACATCCAGTAGAGAAATAATTTCTTCTGGATTGCCCCAATGTGCAACATCATCAGGCTTTTGTGCAAGCTTACGCTGGAAGTCAAGTAGGTTTGGCTGATTTTCTGTGATGAGACCAAAACGATCAACCATAAATACTTGTGCACGCGCTTCAGCATCAGTTAAACCTTCCGCCACCATTTGCGCAATGATCTGTTCTGCAATACCACAGCCTGCTGAACCTGCACCCAAGAAAGTCACTTTTTGATCTTTCAATTGTTTACCTGCCGCACGGCTTGCCGCAATCAGTGTTCCTACACATACTGCTGCTGTACCTTGAATATCGTCATTAAAGCAACAAATCTTATCACGATATTTTTCTAATAAAGGCATGGCATTTTTTTGTGCAAAATCTTCAAACTGAATCAAAGCTTTTGGCCAACGACGTTTTACCGCAGCAATGACTTCATCGACAAACTCATAGTATTCGTCACCACTGACACGTGGTTGTGACCATCCCATATAGATTGGATCATTGAGTAATTGTTGATTATTGGTTCCCACATCTATTGTAATTGGCAAAGTATATGCAGGGCTAATACCACCACAAGCGGTATAAAGTGATAATTTTCCGATTGGAATCCCCATACCACCAATACCTTGGTCACCTAAACCAAGAATACGTTCACCATCTGTTATCACAATCACTTTAACATTCTTACGATTAACGTTATGGATGATCTCATCAATATATTTACGATCAGGGTATGAAATAAATACGCCACGATGACGTCGATAAATATCCGAAAAACGCTGACATGCCTCACCCACTGTTGGGGTATAAATAATCGGCATCATTTCACTTAAATGATTTTCAATCAGGTGGTAAAAAAGTGTTTCGTTGGTGTCTTGGATATTTCGTAAATAAATATGCTTATTGATTGCTTCACTGAAAGAACAATACTGCTGATAAGAACGTTGACTTTGTTCCTCGATACTTTCAATCACATGAGGAATCAAACCATGTAAGTTAAACTGGGTTCTTTCTTCCTCTGTGAAAGCTGAACCTTTGTTGAGTAATGGCAGTTCTAGTAAGGCATTGCCTGCGTAATGAATATATAGAGGATATTTTTTCAAGGTTTCCGTTGGCATTTCCATTCTCATTGAAGCAGTCATTCTGCTTCTATCTTTTGCTAAGCTACGACTTTGGTCGCATACAAGCTTAAGCCTATTTTTCGCTAAATGGGTATTTAGATACGTGATAGTGATATTCAAAGTATTTTACAGAATGATAAATTATTCTCATTTTTTACAAATTCTTTAAATATTTAATACAATCTATTGTTTTTTATATCAATAACAAAGAATTAATCCAAATTTTAAAATTTATCGATTTCCAATGTCATTGAGCTACGATTGATTTTTTTCGTATTTCAATTTATTTTGTCCTTAATTGAATGAAGCAAAACCAATAACAATGAACACAAATATTTTTATACTTCTACTAAGCACTGCAGTCATCTGCACAGGTTGTCAAACAGCCAAAAAAGTATCTTCTGGTGTTTCCAAAACCACTGAAAAAGTGAAAAGCTTGGTTGGTCTAGGCGAAGCAAAAGTTCCAGAAGTCGATAAACAAGGCGTAGTCGATGTCAGTAAAGCAACCTTAGAAAAGCTTGAACAAATGAAACTCAATATGCCCACTGGACAATGGGTCTATATTGAAAACGATTTACAAGGAATTTATACCCTACAAAATAAATCTGCTGACGGCAATATTTTATATTTACGTCTAAACTGCAAAATTCCTTCGCAAAAATCTGGATTTAGTATTGAAGATAAAGATGCTAAGGAATTACTTAAAGCACATGATCCCCAAGCAGGACAAGTTCAATTTTTAATCGACAATAAAAATTATGGCAATCCTTTTGATCTGGTCAATGCGAAAAAAATGCCAAGTTTCCAAGCTGCGCTCAGTAAGGCTAAAGTGATTAAGATTTTTAATAATTCTAAACTTTACACCTTTAACAATGGTCATGCTGAATTGCTCAGCAAACCTGTTAGTTGCATGTAAGTATCCTACTAAATTATTTAGGCATATCCACAAAAACAGCTGTGAGTCGACGCACTAACGGCAAAACAACCAATACCACTGGATATGCCACGGCCCACGAAACCATCCATGCCGAAAACCATTTTGCCAAAAAACCATCCACTAGACCCACATTAATGAACATATTGATCAATGACACCATACCACTCATTAAACAGGATAAGAAAAAAGGCATGATCCATGCAGCAAATTTTGCAGGGAGTTTTGGAATATTTCCGATAATCGTGGGAGGAATATTTGACATGAGGACTCAAAATTGAATAAACATGACAATTTTATGCTTTTCAGGTGGGTGAAACAATCAATCATTCCACATTACATCCAACACATTTTGCCACTTTGTTTCATTAGGTAAGCGCATTGGTTCATCGTAGAACATGGCTATGCTATTTAAAGCAGATGCTAAAGAAATGATTGTGTTTAAAGGCAGCCAAGTATCGTCGCCAATATCAAAAAATTTCGAATTCATTTGTTCATTACAAGTTAACCAAGATTCGCCTTGTTGTGCGGTAGGGATATTTTTGTCGTAGCGCAAGATCAAGTGTTTGCTGTCAACAAACCAAAATAACAGAATGATTTGTCCTTAATTTGGAATATCCAGTTCAAAATAGCCTGAGTTTGAAAATTCAAGATATTGGACTTAACTAAACAACCGAATAATTTGTTCTTTTTTCATTTCCTGATGATCAAATTGATCCAAAAAGCTCACCAACATCATTTGTTATCCTTTTTTGAAAGAAGATCTATCTAACGTGAATTCGATGCAATCAAATCTTCAACTCATTGAAAGATAATAAATCTATGTGGATTTTTGCTGGATTTTCATCCGATTTTGGATGAGGAGCTCCGCAAGGGCTCGCCATACTTGTTTTGGCATGAGGAGCGAAGCTTCGTAAGCGCAACCATCAATATAGTTTCATTTCTCTGATCAATAAAATGAAGGCGATCAATAGATTGTTTGATGATCTAAAGCTTGCACTGCCACGCTTTAGTGCTAAAGTTTAAATTCTTTTGCGTAAGCGATGCCTCACTTTTCAGAGATGAAAAGTGACAAAAATCTTTCGTTGAGCGAGGGGTACATCCTTTACCCCCGCTCAACATGGCGACATCCATGTCGCCTGAAGATAGCAAGACCATCAATAATTCAAAAAGTACAAAATAAATGAATCATCCAAATCACTTGTATGAATAATCAGGCGGTTTGGATGTATCATCTTTCATCAAGGATTTTTATCGAACTCAGGTTATCTAGGCTGTCAGTTGATCATATAAAGGGCGAGAATAGATCAAATATCTCAGACTAAGATCTTTCTGATTGAATAAGTTTTATTCTATACAAATGCATTCACCTAAAAGGCTCAAAATTTGCTATATTTAGCGTTTTTCTGCGACATTTATTTCTCTATAGATTATGAATACGGCCATACAAGCAGCTCTTGATCATGCAGTGCAATCCCTACAAGCTGAAGGGACTCTTCCATCTGACTGGAAAAACACAAGTGTTTTAACGCGAACCAAGGACCGAAGCCACGGTGATTTCGCATCAAACATTGCCATGATGGGTGCAAAAGTTGCGGGTATGAAACCACGTGATCTTGCTGAGAAAATTTTAGCAAACCTCCCAGAAGTGGTTGATATTGCAAAAGCTGAAATTGCTGGACCTGGTTTTATTAACTTCTTTCTCAATGCAGATCAACGCTTTGCTGTACTTGATCAAATTCAAGCACAAAAAGATCTGTTTGGTAAAACCCAAGCCAATGCAGCTAAAAAGATTCAAGTTGAATTCGTTTCTGCCAACCCAACCTCTAGCCTGCATGTCGGTCATGGTCGTGGTGCAGCTTACGGGATGACTGTTGCTACATTACTCGAAGCAACAGGTGCTAAAGTTGATCGTGAATATTATGTCAACGATGCAGGACGTCAAATGGACATCCTTGCGACCTCTACTTATTTACGTTACTTAGAATTGACTGGGCAAACTTTAGTTTTCCCAAAAAATGCCTACCAAGGTGATTACGTTAAAGAAATTGCTCAAAGCATTATCGATAAAGATGGTGATGCTTATGTGCGTGCTGTTGCTGATATCTATAAAGATGTTCCAGAAGACGTTCAATACGCTGAGGAATTGGATGCAGATGGCAATAAAGTTGTGCTTTCAGGCGATAAAGAAAAGCATATTGATGGCTTGATTCAAAATTCACAAACATTGGTTGGTGAAGGCTATCGTGTGTTCCATCAAGCTGCATTACATGCCATTTTAGATGACATTAAAGATGACCTTGGTGAGTTCGGCGTAACTTTCAACCAATGGTTTAGTGAAGCATCGTTGACTGATAAAATTGACGAAGCCCTACAAACTTTAGATCAACGTGGCTATCTTTATGAAAAAGATGGCAACATCTGGTTTAAATCGACTGAATTTGGTGATGAAAAAGATCGTGTTGTAAAACGTCGTAATGGGCAAACCACGTATTTTGCTTCTGACATTGCTTACCATTTGAATAAGTTACAACGTGGTTATACTGATCTAATTGATATTTGGGGCTCAGACCACCACGGTTACATTTCACGTGTAAAAGCAGCCATTGATGCAATGGGTTATGACTCATCAAAACTCACCGTGTTATTGGTCCAGTTTGTAAGCTTATGGCGCGGTGGTGAGATGGTACAAATGTCATCTCGCTCTGGTCAATTTGTGACTTTACGAGATCTTCGTAAAGAAGTTGGAAATGATGCAGCACGTTTCTATTATGTTATGCGCAAATCTGAACAACACATTGATTTTGACTTAGATTTGGCTGTATCACAAAGTAAAGACAATGCGGTGTATTATATTCAATATGCACATGCTCGTATTTGCCGTATGTTAGAAAAAGCGGCAACAACAAATATTCAATTTGATCCTGAAAGTGCGCGTCAATTTGCTGCAAAATTAGAACTTGAAGCAGAGGCTGAGATTTTAGCGAAACTTGCGGCATACCCTGAAGTGATTATTCGTGCAGCAAACAATTATGAACCGCATCAAGTAGGTAACTACTTGAAAGAACTTGCAGCTTTATTCCATGGTTGGTACAACGAGAATAAAGTTTTAGGTGATGATGCTGAATTGACGCAAGCACGTTTATTGCTTTCTGCCAATGTTCAGCAAGTTCTTCGTAATGGTTTAGAACTGCTTGGTGTTTCTGCACCTGAAAGCATGTAAGTCAGCAATAAATCATTACTTTACATCGCGCTCAAGCGAAACTATGCTTGAACGCGATGTTAAACAATAAATAATAAGAGGATTTCTCGTGTTTGGAAAAACGCAACGCGGTGTGTCTGAAAGACCAACCAAACCTAAACAACCATTGATTCCTAAATGGTTAGGGATGCTTGTGGTCATTTTAATCGTGTTAAGTTTTGGTGTCGCTCTGATGCTCTGGAAACCGTGGGCGCCTGTTCAACCTCGAAATGAAATTACGTCTGAACATTATCAAGAAGATACCAACAAAGACTATCGCTTTTATGATTTGTTGCCACAACAACAAGTGACGCCGATTCCTGAACAAGCGGTTCCAGAGAATAAAAATCAGCAGCAACCCGTTATTGTTGAAGCACCTTCTCAAACTCAAACTGACAATGTTGATGTCGGTATCAATGCTGAACGAACAGCACCTGCTCAACCTGAATACATCTTACAAGTTCGTAGTTATGATGATCCCGATGCCGCAGATGCTCGACGTGCCGAAATCATTTTAAATGGTTTATCTGCTGATGTTGTACAAAGTACTGAGGGTGGCAAAACTTGGTATCGTGTGATTTCTGGTCCATATGAATCACAGAATGCCGCAGTCATCGCTCAGCAAACCTTACAACATAGTGGAATAGATTCGATTGTGGTTAAACGTTAATTGTTTTCTCTATCATTGAACTAAGCTATTTATTAAAAACAGGATGCATTGACATTCTGTTTTTAAATTCAAATTTTATCTATTCAATCTGTTTAAATTATTCGTCTATTTTTTACTCAAAAAAATATAATTCGACTAAATATTTACCCAAGTTGATCAAAATTAGAGTAATCTACCTCCCGCAATACATTACCCATGTATCCGCAGAGAGATCAAAAGTCACCAATACTTTTGATTTGCTGTCCTGTAGTTGGCGTGACGATCAAATCCGAATATTACAGGGCGCTCCGAGCTTAACATGGGTAAACGTCTATTTTTCTCATGAACTTATCTAACGATCATCATTCCTCTCTTTCATAAAAAAATCTTCATCTAAACTTCACTTAAAATTCATTCGCCTAAATATTTCAATTTCAGTACACTCAACACGAGATGATAAATATTTAATTGCAATGAATCATAAAAAGCAGATTTTATGCGTTGAAGATGATGCAGCGATACTTATGCCATTACGCTATGCACTTGAGCGTGAAGAGTGGCAAGTCACTTGGGCAAATTCTGGTCTACAAGCCATTGATTATATTCAACAACAAGCCTTCGACTTTATTATTTTAGATATTGGTTTACCAGATTTAAATGGCTTTGATGTGTGTAAAAGAATTCGCCATTTCAACCACACGCCGCTGTTGTTTTTGACAGCACGTGATGACGAAATTGATCGAATTATTGGTTTAGAGATTGGCGCAGATGACTATTGCACTAAACCGTTTAGCTCAAGAGAAATTGTCTCCAGAATTAAAGCCATTTGGCGCAGAATGGAGATTCAAAATCAACCCCAACAAAATACCCCAATAACGCCACATTTAATATCTAAACATTCTCAAACATGGCAGTGCAATGATGAGTCTTTCCAGATTCAATACTTAGGCACCATACTGCAATTAACACGTTATGAATATCGTTTACTCAAACTGTTGATTCAACATCCTGAACAAGTATTTAGCCGACAACAATTGATGGATCAAGTTTGGGAACATCCTGAGCATAGCTTAGATCGAACTGTTGACACTCATATCAAGAGTATACGCAATAAACTCAAACAAATATCTGCTGAACAGGATCCAATTGAAACTCACCGTGGCTTCGGATATAGCCTGAAAAGGCTGGACTAAAGCATGTCGATATTTATCCGTATTTGGTTCTTCTTCGGGTTAATTATCTTGCTCGGTTTATGGTTTATGTCTTATACCTTTAATCAGCAAGTAAAGCCCAATGTACGACAGGTTGTCGAAGATACACTTGCGGAAAATGCCAATATTATTGCCATGCTGGTTGCAGAAGATGTCTATGAAAATAAGGTTGGAACTGCCCAGTTTGATGAGAAAATTCAAAATGCGCTCAATCGAAAAATCAACGCCAATATTTGGCAACATAATAAGAATGAAATCAATCAACAAATTTATATCACTGATCAAAAAGGCATAGTGATTTATGATTCACAAGGCATTGCAACAGGGCAAGACTATTCAAAATGGAATGATGTCTACCTGACATTAAGAGGCAAATATGGTGTTCGTTCAACCCGAAGTTATGAGGAAGATAGTAACAGTAGCACCATGTTTATTGCTGCACCTATCTATTATCAAATTGATCAACAACAAAAGTTGATTGGTGTCGTCAGTATAGGCAAGCCCAATATATCCGTACAACCTTACATCCAACGTGCTGAAAATCAACTGATCCGCCAAGCCATATGGATTACGTTGTTGAGTTTATTTTTAGCCAGCCTAGTGGCTTATTGGCTTAAACATAGTATTGATCGTGTGCGTAAGTATGCTCAAGCGCTGGCACCTGTCAACCAAACTCCGCATTTTCGATCCGCCAAAGAACTCAATCAAGTTGCTCAAGCCGTGGAAGATATGCGAGAAAAACTGGAAGATCGCGCTTATGTCGAACACTACGTCAACACCCTGACACATGAGCTAAAAAGCCCTTTAACTGCGATCCAAGCCAGTGCTGAGTTGCTTAAAGAAGATTTGCCTTTAACTGATCAACAAAATTTTGCCACACATATTCATGAACAAAGCCAGCGTTTACAGAGCTTGATTGACCGTATGCTGTTACTGACTCGCTTGGAAAAATCAAGGCACCAAATTGAGATTCAAAATTTTAATTTGTCTGAATTAATCCATCAGACTTTAGATCGGCACGCCAGTCAAATGCAGGCTAAAAAAATTCAATGTTTATTAGATATTGAAGCCGATTGTATGATTCATGCAGATCGTTTTTGGCTTCAACAAACGCTTGGCAATATTTTAGACAATGCTTTGGATTTTTCTCAGGATTCGGCAAAAATTCTGATTCAGCTACATCGGCAAGCACATCAACATATTGAATTAAATATCTTTAATGAAGGTGTATGGATTCCTGATTATGCACTTACACAGGTGTTTGATACATACTTTTCACTTCCTCGACCAATCAGCCAACAACGTAGTTCGGGTATTGGACTCAGTATTGTTCAGCAAGTCATTGAACAACATCATGGTCAGATTAACATTTTAAATATCGAGGAAAATCAGATTCCAATTCTGCAATCTCATCAACAAGGCGTATTGGTCAAGATTTTGCTTTAACCACAAAGATTTGAATATTCACCTAAACTTCACATAAAACACAAAGTCAGCTCAAACAAAACACATTTCGGCTTCGCATACTGAACCTAACAAAAACAACGGCTCAGGAACACCGTGATGCGATCCAATTTTCTCACCTTTAAAATTATTGCAATTGCCATTTTGATTGCGCTGTTTTGGATAGGTCTACTCTTCATTAGCACTTTGGTGTCAGAACGACAGGGATACCAACAAGCTTTTCTCAGAGAAATTTCACAAAACAACATCAGCCCACAAACTGTTATTTCACCTTATATTCGTGTGCCCTATACCGAAATCAAAACCTGTTTGGACGACAAAAAAGTCACTTATTCCTGTACAGAAGAACAATGGGTATACATCAGTGCAGACAGCACACAATGGACTGCTGATTTTAAGGTTTCTGATGATGCCTATAAACGCACCATCTACCGAGCAATTAGCTATACTGCAAATTTAACCGCTAAAGGCACTTTTCAAAAGCCCACACTCGAGAATAAAGACTATCAATGGAATCGTGCTGAGATTATGTTTCCTGTGCATGATCCACGAGGTTTAGACACGCAACCCTCGTTAAAAATACTCAATAAGAATTATATTTTTGAAATGAGTCCCAAAGGCAGTGATGCTTCTGGTTTTGACTTTATGCGTATTTCTACAAAAAATTATCCTGAATTAATCAATGCGATTCAAAATGGTTTTTCTTTTGATTTAGCCACCAATATCACAGGTCTTGGCAAATTTAGCTTGGTTCCCACCAGCCGTAGTGTCAGTTATCAAGCCAAAGGCAACTGGGCGGACATCAAGTATTCAGGACAAAATTTACCCTTTGCTAAAACCAGTACCCATCAACAATTTACAGCACAATGGAAAAACATTGCACTGGGTCAGCAAAACATCAGCAAACTGATTGAATGTGACACCAGTGATTGCATTCGCCAATTCAGCCAAGGCTATTACACTCAAGAAAATGCCTATGACGTTGAGCAAAGTCAACGAATTGGCTTATCAACCGAATTTTTAGAATCCGTCAATGTTTATACTCAAACAGATCGAGCAATTAAATATGGTGTCGTGATTATCATCATTACCTTTGGTTGTTTCTTCTTATTTGAGGTGCTTAAAAGCCTTCGTATTCATCCAATTCAATATTCTTTGGTGGCAATCGCACAAGGTCTTTTCTTTGTTCTACTACTTTCTATCAGTGAATACTATGCCTTTGCATGGGCTTACTTTGTCGCAGGAGTTGCCTGTGTTGGTCTCATGACATGGTATTTGTTCTATGTGATGAAAGGTTTTAAAGCTGCTGCCTTATTCGGTGTGATCCTCAGTTCACTCTACGCTGTGATGTATCTGTTATTGCAGTCCTCAGGCAAGACCTTCTTGATCGGTTCGATCATTTCATTTGTATTACTCGCGGTCGTCATGTTCCTTACACGTCACATCGATTGGTATCAAATCAACAATAAGCCTGAGCGAGCGCTTAAATCCTACATTCCTCCTCAATCTTAATTGCCATGCAGTGAATGTCTGTTCATTCACTGCTTAATCATTGTTTTAAATTCATCGAGATGGTCATGAATCTTTTTATTAAACAAAAAGCGCCAGAACAACTACAGCAACTTTGCCCTTTACAATCCTCAGTTGCGTTTTGCTTAAATCAATTACGCATCGCAAAAATTCAGTTTTTGAACTTAGGTAGCCTGATCATTTGCCCTGAGTACGATTGTTTTATCGTTTTTAAACATAAAACTTTAATTCGCATAGATGCATTTACGCACTCATAACAAAGTTGGTTTGCAGATGCATCTTGATCACGTAAAATTTAGCCCATAAACAAGATTTGAGAGTAATCATGACTGTACAACGTTTGCATGTAGAAAAGCGCTTTTCTGAAATTGCGATTTCAGGCAATTTAGTCCATTTGGCAGGTCAATTGGCAACAGATTTAACCTTGGATATTAAAGGACAGACTCAGCAAACTTTAGATATGATTGACCGTTTTCTTGCAGATGCAGGAACAGACAAAAGCCACATCATGTCTGTGATGATCTTTTTGAAAGATATTGAAAATGATTATGCAGCAATGAATGAAGTTTGGGATGCTTGGTGTTCTGATATTGAAGCACTTCCAAGAACTTGTGTGGAAGCAAAACTTTATCGACCTGATGTTTTGGTGGAGATGACGGTAGTTGCGGTAAAACCTGAATCATTGTAGAAATTAATTTGAACATTTAAAAATGCATGCTGAGACATGCATTTTTTATTAACCATATACACGATTAGAATAAAGATCAAACTTCCCCAACAGTTGTTCCTCTAGCACGTGTGAATGACTCATTTCAGCGAACTCACTTAAAAAATCTTCACGCAAATCCTGATATTCAGGAATACCGATATAACGAATCACTCTGTAGCCTGCAGATTGTAACAATGCATCTTTATAGGTATTTTGGTGAGCACGTTTAATTGCATTGATATCTTCTAAAGCAATCACAGCCAAAACTTTACAGTCTTTGTCCAATACAACAAAATCTGCAAACATTTGCTGATATTTACGGCGTGTGTGTAAATATTTTGTTGTTAACAATGCATCAAAAGACACATGAGCCAAAATATTAGCTTCAGGTAAAATTTCTTTTAGTCGAGTAAAAGTAATCTGTTCATGTGAATTAAATACTGCTCTTCTCCGCAGAGCACTATCAACTTGCTGCTTATTTTTCAATCCTTTATAAGCAATCGCAATCACAGCGGCAAATAGTATCAAACTCGCAACAATCAATATGTCCATATTTCATTTCCTAATTCTTTATTATAATTTGGTCAAATAAGACCAGTTCTTGTGTATCTAAAGATACTTTTTTACTGTCAGTTCAACGCCACATATGAGATATAAATTTGCTTAATTTAAAAAATAACAACTCATATCACAGTTTTAAAATATTTGTTGAACTATTATTTATTTTCCTCATTTATTCCTACAAATAAATGAATTGATTTATGGCTTTTATACCTTGTATCTATTACGAATACAACTAAATCCGATAAAACTTTAGTTTGATTGTAGGACAATTAAAACCAGAATTTGTGTACTTTTCGTACACAAATTTTTTCAACAGTTTAAGCAAAGTTATCCACAGTTTTGTATTTTAATTATTCAATTCGAATTTAAAGAGGGTGGTATACACACTAGCTTCTATTAAGTAACTTTTTCTACAACTACATCAAGACCCGAAAGTTGTTTTAATTTTGATGTTAAGTCATTAATAATAAATTCTTGAAATTCATTTGAAGTAGAGTTCTGAAAAGCAACCTCAATTCGATTATAACCTTCAAAACAATGATAGATCTGACGATTCAAGATACAAGCACAAGAAGGATATCGATCCATATAATCAGTAAATTCAGAAAAATACATGTCTTTTACTGGACGATATAAATTTAGATATATCTTATAATCAGGCACATACCCATAATATTTGAAGATGTCTTGCTTACACTCTTCAACAAATTCACTCGAATACAATTTTTCATCTTCCATTTTTAAAATTTTTTTAGAAATATCTAAAAATAATTCACCACTATCAGATGATGTAATTAACCAATGATGATACATTTCTTGTTTTTGTTTCAACCATGTCTTTGTTTTTAAATTAAAATACCAAACATATAAGTTTTTAATCGCTTTACCATTTTTGAGAATATTTCCGTCTCTCATTTCAATTAGGTCATGATTCCACATTTTTGTATGATGATTGTGCAAACAAGGTGGCGATTCACCCAAAGCATCTATACATTCAATATCTTTCGTTTTTACATTCAGCTGATAAATTTCAGTGATATTTTTTTTCTGTCTCTCTCCAGAACCAAGACCACCAGTAATGTATACCAAATTCTTGTTTTTATCATAGACTGTATCATGATCATATACTGGTGGAAATTGCTCTTCAGGATAGTTCCAAAGCTCTATCTTTTTCAAACCATCAGCTTTAATACAAACATCATTATAAATTTTAAAATCAGGATTATAATAATCTTTATAATCATAACACTTCCAATCAGGGGCTGCTGTATTACCGCCTATATCAATAACATCTATGTCTTTATTAAAAATAGAAACATGAGAACTACCTAATCTACTATGTGCAGCAACCCAAAATGGCTCGTTGAGATCAATTTTTTGATTTTGTAGATACTCTTGTAACTCATGTACCCAGATAATATTACTTTTTATTAACCAATGAAAAACTTCACTTTTATTCAACTCTTTTGTTACAAGTTTTTTATTATTTATTGAATTTAAAGCATCTATATCTGTTTGAGTAAATTTCCATTCAGTAATCTTTTTTTGAATTTTTTCCTCATATGCTTTAAGTCTAATTACATATTCAGCTTCTGTGACTTTGTCATCTGCTTTATTTTGATTCATTTTTAAAAATTAAGAGCATAAACACCCTTGAAAGGAACCTTTACTATATCTTTTGCCTATATTTAAATCAATAAAAAGAGGGTGCTTTCGCACCCTCTTGCACACTCACTAAAACTTAAGCTCTACTTTTCGGCTTAGATTTTCCTTTACTGTTTCCACCAAACGTTTTTTTACGATCCCCTGTTTCACGCGGTGGCAAACCTGTATGTTGTGTCAACACTTGCCCTTTTTGTGGGCGATTTGGCTGATTGGCATGTCGTGACTGAGTACGTGCAGTATTTTCACCCGTACGCTTTTGTGAATCACCTGCCAATGTTGAGTTCTTCTTACGTGCAGATTGATACTGACCATCCGTACCTTGCGGTTGATAGGTTGGGATCAAATGCTGTTTAGAGTTGCCAATCAAATCAGCACGCCCCATTTCACGTAAGGCATCACGTAATAAAGGCCAGTTATTTGGATCATGATAACGTAAGAATGCTTTATGTAAGCGACGACGCTTTTCACCTTTGACAATATCGACATTTTCAGTATAACGCGCCACCTTCGCCAACGGATTTTTGTTGGTATGGTACATAGTGGTCGCTGTTGCCATTGGTGATGGATAGAAAGTCTGAACCTGATCGGCACGGAAACCATTTTTCTTGAGCCAGATCGCCAGATTCATCATGTCATAATCTGTAGTTCCTGGATGCGCAGCAATAAAATAAGGAATAAGATATTGTTCTTTACCCGCTTCCTTACTAAAACGATCAAACATCTGCTTAAAGCGGTCATAAGTTCCGATTCCGGGTTTCATCATCTTCGACAATGGACCTTTTTCGGTATGCTCAGGGGCAATTTTCAAATACCCGCCCACATGATGTTGAACCAGCTCTTTGACATATTCAGGATTTAATACAGCAAGATCATAGCGCAAGCCAGAACCGATCAGAATTTTTTTAATACCTTTGATTGCACGGGCTTTACGGTACAACTGTGTTAGAGGCGCATGATCAGTATGTAAATTTTGACACACGCCTGGATAAACACAGGAAGGTTTACGACAATTTTTTTCAATTTCTGGATCTTTACAATGCAAACGGTACATATTCGCCGTTGGACCACCGAGATCAGAAATAATGCCTGTGAAGCCAGGTGCTGTATCACGAATCTTTTCGACTTCACGCAAAATTGATTCTTCTGAACGGTTTTGAATAATTCGCCCTTCATGCTCAGTAATTGAACAGAAAGTACAACCGCCAAAACAGCCACGCATAATATTCACGGAGAATTTAATCATGTCGAAGGCTGGGAAGCGTGCATTACCATAAGCAGGATGTGGTAGACGTGCATAAGGCAAATCAAACACATAGTCCATTTCTTCAGTGGTCAATGGAATCGGTGGCGCATTCAGCCAAACATCACGTTCACCATGTTTTTGCACCAATGCTCGCGCATTTCCCGGATTGGTTTCCAAGTGTAAAATACGGTTTGCGTGTGCATACAACACAGGATCTTCTGCCACTTCTTCAAAAGCAGGTAAACGAATTACCGCCAGCTCGCGCGGTGGTAATTTATGTTTAATCGCCTTTGAAGCAGGCTGTAAACGTACAATTTGAGTATTTTCATCCAGATGATCGCCTTCACGTACCACAGGATTGGCAACCAATTCTTTTTGGAAATTTTGATATTGGCTCAAAGAATTGCCTTTATTCTGCTCAATCTCACATCCATCCAAATCTTCGGTCATCACATACGGGTTAATGATCGGATCAACTCGCCCGATTGAATCCACATCATTGGATGCAATTTCAACAAATTTGGCTTTTGAAGCACGATTGCTCTTATTGACGATGAATGCTGTGCCACGAACATCGGTAATTTCATGAATTTTTTGACCTTTGGCAAGGCGATGCATCACTTCAACAATAGAGCGTTCACCATTACCATACATCAATAAATCTGCTTTAGAATCCATCAACACTGAACGACGGACTTTATCTGACCAATAATCATAATGGGCGATACGGCGTAAAGACGCTTCGATGCCGCCCAACAATACAGGTACATCCGGAAATGCTTCACGACAACGTTGGCAATACACCGTTGCAGCACGATCGGGACGTTTATTCGGCACATTGTCTGGAGAATAAGCATCATCTGAACGAATCTTACGATCTGCTGTATAGCGATTGATCATCGAGTCCATATTGCCTGCTGTAACACCCCAAGCAATATTTGGTTTACCTAGAACTTTAAAGGCTTCGGCAGATGTCCAATCGGGTTGAGCAATAATGCCAACACGGAAACCTTGCGCTTCAAGTGTTCGACCAATAATCCCTGAGCAGAATGAAGGATGGTCAATATATGCATCCCCACACACTAAAATAAAGTCACAACTGTCCCAACCGAGTTGATCCATTTCTTCGCGAGACATAGGCAAAAAAGGTGCTGGTTCAAAGCACGATGCCCAATATTTGTCATAATCAAACAACGCAACAGGCGCTGTCTGAGCAGTATAAGCGGTCGACATGGTAAGTTTTCTCGATTGGCGGTTGGCGATCGGAAGAGATCTAAGATGAAAGCCAATCATTTTACCATGAATTTTGCTCATGTTGCTTGATTAAAAAGTAAACATTTTATTTTTAGCAGTGATTTCTCTATTTTCATTTCATTCAAATGTCGAAATGAAATGAATAAACTGTTTTAAATGAGGATCGTGAATCAATCAATAAAAGCTCAGGGCAATTTAGTTCGATTCAAGCTTTGTCGAATCTGAGTCAGTTTGCTTCTGCATTTGATTTAATTTTAGCGCGACCAATAAGCCAATACCCAGTACAACAGTTATGCTCACGGTTAAACCCGACCAGCCATATTTTTCCCAAATCAAGCCACTACCACTGCCCAACAGGCTTGAACCGAGATAGTAGCAGAACAAATACAGCGAAGAACCGACTGCACGATATTGTAAAGACTGTATAGATACCCAACTGCTTGAGGTGGAATGTGCCGCAAAAAAAGAAAAAGTGAAAATAAATAGCCCAATTAACACAGTCCATAAAGATGGAATGAACATTACCCATAAACCTAGCGCCATACTACAAAACATCGCAATCAAAACTTTTGCACGTCCAAATCGACGGCTCCAGCCAGCTGCACGTGGTGAGCTATAAATACCTGATAAATAGGCGATCGAAATCAAGCCAATCCACGTCTGAGACAACTCAAAAGGTTTTTCTAAAAGATGATAGCTCATGTAATTAAACACAGTGACAAAGCAACCCATCAAAATAAAACCTTCGATAAATAGGAATCTTAATTTTGCATCAGAGAGGTTTTTCTTGAACGATTCGATAAAGCGAGAGAATTGAATCGGATAAGATTTAAAGTGTTTAGACGCAGGGAGTGCAACATAGAAAGTGATGGCGATCAATAAATTGAGTATGCCAATAATCATAGTAGCTGTTTGCCATGAAATATAATCCAGTAAAACGCCTGCGATTAAGCGCCCACCCATACCGCCAATCGCAGTACCTGAAATATACAAACCCATTGCAAAGCCAACATCTTTTTGTGCGATTTCTTCGCCAATATAGGTCATCGCTACTGATGCAACTCCACTCACTGCCAGACCAATCAGCATTCGTGTGGCAAGGAAGATTTCCCAATAGGGTAGTAATGAGCTAATTAATAATAAAATGGCTGTTGAAAACAAAGAAATCGCCATGATCTGTTTACGACCATAACGATCTGAGATTAACCCTGCAAACAAAAGCCCCAAAGCCAATGTAATGGTAGAAAATGAAAGTGGGAAACTGCTATGTGTAGGGGTCACATGAAAGAATTTTGCCAGAAAAGGCATCATCGGCTGAACACAATACAATGATGAAAATACCGCAAACCCTGCTAGAAATAGTGACAACAAAATCGCCAGAAAGGGACGAGTACCATACTCAATATACGCTGTAGATTCAGATGCATCAGACATTGTTTTTCCTCATGTCTGATCAGTATACGCCTATTTTGAATAATTGATAAAAGTGAAAAAATTATCGGAGATTCATTCCTTGTTTAGCAAAGAATAAAATACCGATAACAAACTAAATTTTATAAAAATAAAACTTAAAAATGAATTTTAAAATATAAAAAAGAGCATATTTTTAATACACTCTTCTCATAATTTTAGAGACTTTTCTAATGTTCACTGAATCATCAGAAAAACCTTAAACTTTTTTCTCTTCGATGTTCAGCGCATTGATTGCCAAGACAGCTTGAGTACGATTTTGTACACCCAACTTACGGAATATTGCGGTCACATGCGCTTTAATCGTCGCTTCAGAAACATCCAGTTCATATGCGATTTGTTTATTCAGCAAACCTTCGGCAACCATCATTAAGACACGGAATTGCTGTGGCGTTAGAGATTGGATACGCTCTGCCAAAGCTGTTTCATCTGCAGCACGAGGGTCAAAATTCATATTCGCAGTCGGTAAATTTGGCGGCAACCAAATTTCGCCTTCTAATACTTGGCGAATTGCTTCCCCAATATGGCTTGGATGCGCAGACTTCGGAATATAACCCATTGCACCGTGCGCAATCGCACGCTGAATAATCGATGCTTCTTCGTGGGCTGATACCACAATAATTGGAATCGCAGGATACTGTGCACGAACATGGACCAATGCAGAGAAACCCGATGCGCCAGGTAAATTTAAATCCAATAAGACTAAATCTGGTTCAGGACCATTTTCCAAACGCTCGTAGAACTCATTAACAGCCGCAGTTTCACTGATTTGAGCTTGTGGCAAACTATAACGAACCGCCTGAATTAACGCATGGCGAAACAGTGGATGATCATCAACGATTAAAATATTCATAAGCGAAGTGAGAGATCTCTAGCACAGTTCTTTTATTCTAACCGCACTATTGCTATTTAAGATACGTTAATATTAACGAATTTTTGAATTATTTGTGTGCTTTAATGAGAATTCCCTACTCTTTTTCGGTTATTTCTCAAAATACAGATTTAAATATCACTTTTAAATATAAAATAAACATCTAAAAATGAATTGCTTATTCAAATAAATAATATCAAATAAGTTCAGCAATTTAGACTATATCTTCCCCTTAAAATGAAGCGTTTTCCTGTATATCTCAAAAACTGATAACCAATCTGTTTTTCATTATTTTACCAATCTCACTGAATATAGATAAATAAATGGCATTCCGAGATTCAATTTATTAGGTTGCCAACATGTCTATTTATACTCAACAAAAACCCTTAAATATTGTTGCTGTATCAGGGGGCTTAAATAACCCTTCAAAAACAGAAAGTTTAGTTCAAGCCATTTTAGATGAGCTCGGTCAAGCAACTCCGATCAATGTGCATTTTATTAAATTCAGTGAAATTGGTCATTTACTGGGTGGTGCAATTTACCGTAACCAGCTTCCACAACGTGTACAAGATGATTTAGCAGCCGTCGAAGCAGCAGATGCCTTGATCGTCGGCACACCAGTTTATCGTGCATCTTTCACGGGTTTATTTAAACATTTCTTTGACTTTGTTGAACAAACAGCACTGGTGGATGTGCCGGTATTACTGGCTGCTTCAGGCGGAAGCGATCGCCATGCATTGGTATTGGAACATCAGCTTCGTCCATTATTTAGCTTTTTCCAAGCCCAAACCCTACCGATTGGTGTCTATGCAACCGATCGTGATTTCACACCTGAATACACCATAAAAAGTGAACATATTCAAGATCGTATTACTTTGGCTGTTGCACGCGCATTGCCAATTTTGGAATGGGCTCCTGCAAAAGGGCAACGTGCTGAGGTTGTCAAAGCTAAGACGGAACAAGCCAATCAAAACTTAGGGATTAACAAACAAATCGAGCAAGATGAGGTACTACCTTCAGCTGCAATCCCAAACTTGGATGCAGCAGAAAACCGTCTTCATGCAAAATCCAAATCACCACAATCACAGGTTGCTTAATTGCAACCTTGTTGCCGCAGATAATAAAAAATAGAGGGTCATGTTATGTCACAGTTTTCATCAAACCATACTCCAGCCATTAAGTTTGCATATTGGGTACCCAATGTCAGCGGTGGTTTAGTGGTCAGTAATATTGAACAACGTACTGACTGGAGCTATGACTATAATGTCCGCTTAGCACAAGCGGCTGAAAAAAGTGGTTTCGAATATGCCCTCACCCAAATTCGTTTCACCGCAGGCTATGGCGCTGAAAATCAACATGAGTCTGTAAGTTTTAGCCATGCTTTATTGGCGAAGACAGATAAGTTAAAAGTGATTGCAGCCATCTTGCCTGGTCCATGGAAACCTGTTTTGGCTGCAAAACAATTGGCAACGATCGACTATCTGACTAATGGTCGTATTGCCATTAATGTGGTGAGCGGTTGGTTTCGTGGTGAGTTTGATGCCATCGGTGAACCATGGCCTGAACATGATGAGCGCTATGTCCGTTCTGAAGAATTTATTCGAACTTTAAAAGGAATATGGACTACAGATAACTATAGTTTCGATGGCAAATATTATCAGTTTAAAGACTACACCTTAAAACCAAAACCTTTGCAAAAACCGCATATTGAAGTGTTTCAGGGAGGAAGTTCTCGTGCAGCACGTGATATGGCATCTCGTGTATCTGATTGGTATTTTACCAATGGCAATACTCCTGAAGAATTAAAAAAGCAAATTGATGATATTCGAGAAAAAGCCAAGCTGAATGGTCATTCAGTAAAAATTGGGGTCAATGCTTTTATTATTGCCCGTGATACAGAGCAAGAAGCCAAAGCAGTGTTACAAGAAATTATTGATCAAGCCAATGTTGAAGCAGTCAATGCTTTTGGTGATGCAACCCGTGAAGCAGGTGCCGCCTCTAAAGAGGGTGAAGGCAACTGGGCAAAATCAACTTTTGAAGACTTGGTACAATATAACGATGGCTTTAAGACCAATTTGATTGGTACTCCACAACAGATCGCTGAACGAATCGTTGAGTTAAAAAGTGTAGGCGTTGACTTAGTTCTTTCAGGCTTCTTACATTTTATTGAGGAAGTTGAATATTTTGGAGAAAAAGTGCTGCCTTTAGTACGTCAACTAGAAGAAACTCAAAAAGCGCAAATTACTGCGAAATCAGCCTGATCATTTCTAGCGCCAGAGTTTGTGCCGTAGAAAACAACAATAAACAACTAAAACAAAATTTGCAGCTTATCCCTCATGACTCGGCTTGAGGGATTTTTTTTTGACATCGCTAAAGTTTCATGGTCGTTCAGTATGAACAGCCCTATCAGCTATAAAATATCGTTCTTCACCGATTGATTTGTTTTAATCATCTATTTTGCTTCAAGTATTTAATCGACATACATATACTCAACAAGCTTGATCTTGGAAAATCTCTAATCCACATTAAAATAATCTCTTTTTGCCTGTATAGATTGGAATAAGTGGTTATGGCTTTTTTAAAGAAAACAAAAACGATCTTTTACGTCCTGATCAGTAGCATGGGACTGACGACTTATGTAAATGCCAATCAGCAAATAACCACAGCAAAGGTTGAAAATGCAATGACTCAGGCATTTCAGCCCTTAATGCAAAAATATGCAGTACCTGGGATGGCAATTGGAGTACTGTACCAAGGCAAAAGTTATGAAAAATACTATGGTGTACAATCACTTGCTGACAAGAAATCAGTCAATAAAAGTACCCTGTTTGAATTAGGCTCTGTGAGTAAACTGTTTACTGCAACGGCGGGCAGTTATGCGCAAAGTGTATCTAAACTATCACTTCAAGACCATCCAGGAAAATATTTACCTGCATTAAAAAATTCAGAAATTAATCAAGTCACACTTTTGCAGTTGGCAACCTACACTACGGGTAATCTACCATTACAATTTCCTGATCCAATCAAAACCGATGCACAAACGCTTAAATACTTTCAAGATTGGAAGGTCAATCAACCCGTTGGTCAATTTAGACAATATTCAAACCCTAGTATCGGGTTATTTGGTGAAGCTACTGCAAAAGCCATGAACATTCCGTTTAGCACATTATTAGAGCAAGTTATCTTTCCTCAACTTCAACTCCAACATAGTTATGTCAACGTCCCAAAAGCACAACAAGCCCAGTATGCTTTTGGCTATGATCAAAACAATCGCCCAATTCGAGTTAATCCGGGACCTTTCGATGCTCAAGCCTATGGGGTGAAATCAAACCTTCCTGATCTTCTACAGTTCTTAAAATTGAACTTAAATCCAGATCAAGCGAAGGCATCCATTCGACCTGCAATCGAAGGAACGCATATCGGTTACTTTAAAATGGGAGGGATGACCCAAGCACTTGGATGGGAAACTTTCGACTATCCAGCAAGCTTAGAAACATTATTAGAAAGCAACTCTGACCGTGTGGTGATGCAATCAAACCCAGTTGAAAAAACACTGGTCAAATCAGGGGCAAGAGTATTCCATAAAACAGGATCAACAAATGGTTTTGGAACCTATCTGATTTATATTCCTGCGGAAAAATTTGGCTTGGTCATGCTGATGAATAAGAGGATTGCAAATGCCGAACGTATTCAAGCCGCTTATGAAGTATTGAATACCTTGAAACATACCTCTAAACCCTAATTTTTCCTGATTGTCGAAAAGAGGTATGCACCACGTACCTCTCGGCAATCCAAAGCTTGTGCTGTCTCAGCTTCTTACCTCTAGTCAATTTTTTGAAAAAAATACAGTAAATATAATTTTTAGACCAATAAAGTCAATATGATAAATATATTGTTTGATAATCTAAAGCTTGCAATGCCACGCTTTAGATCTATAGTTTAAATCGGTTTGCGTAGGCGATGCTTCACTTTTCAGAGATGAAAAGATGACAAAAATCTTTCGTTTAAAAGGGTTCTTGCGCTGCAAACAAAGCAGTGCTTTGTTTTTGCTCATATACCCCCGCTCAACATGGCGACATCCATGTCGCCTCACGATAGCAAGACTGTCTGTGAATCAAAAAATACAAAAAACTGTTTATGCAAAACTTTCAAAAATCCATATAAAAAGCATATGCTTGTATGAATAATCAGGTGGTTTGACTATATCTAAGTTTGGTTACATAGACAAATGAAATGGCTGAGCTTAGTCAAGAATAAAAACTAGGATTAGGGACTTTTCCAGTCAACACCCACTCCCCAACCTCTTGATATTTATAGTCGATTGGATCATGTAAAGTTTGTGTGCGTACATTTCGCCAAAAACGGTCTAAATTCAATTGTGCTGTGGTTGCACGCGCACCCAAAACTTGGAAAATATTTTGGGTCACAAATAATGAGCTATTCGTTGCCGCTATTTTTGCAGTCGCAATTGCGATTGACACCTGACCCCGTTGCTGTTCAGTTAAATCTTCACCAATATTCCAAGCCGCTTGCAATGCTTCAACTGCCTGCTCTGTCAGTAAGCGTACGCTTTGTAGCTGGACATAAAAATCAGCAAAATGCTTTTGGATATACGGATCATGTATCGCTTGCTCAGCCAAAGATTTTGACCATGCTTTTTGTGTTTGTATCGATTGTCGAGCGACTTCAAATGCACCCTCTGCGACACCTAGGAAAAGATGCACAAAAATCAATTGAGCAATCAGTGGACGTAAACTTGAATACGGCGTACTTAATGGTCCAGGATTTAAAAGCAACTCATTTTTATATACTTTCACTTGTTCAAAATGGCTAGTTCCACTGTCTGTCTGACGTTGTCCCATATTGTTCCAATCCCCTAAAAAGCTTACTCCTTCTCGTTGGGTTGGAATCACAGCAATCAGTAACTGATCTGCATCATTAAAACCAGAACATAGTAAAATATCTGAGTCTATGGAACCTGAACAGAAACTTTTATCACCATGAAAAATAAATTCATTTTCAGACACTTGTTGAACAGTAGTTCGTTTATCTAAAGGGTTGAGCGTATTCCCCCAAAATAAATGTTGTTGCACAGTTTGCTCAAACCATTGCTGATACTGCTCAGGTTGAGCAAAGAGCTGAACGGTGGCGATCAATAAATGATGAAAAGCATAGACATGTGCTAAGGAACTATCCACTTGAGCAATAGTTTGAACTGTCTGAAAAATTGTCTTCCAATCTGCGCCTTGCCCACCATATTGTTGTGGAATAGCCAGGCTCAATAAACCACTTTTGCGGATCAAATCACGTTCAAACTTCGGATTGCCTCCTGCTTTGTCTCGCTCAGCTGCTGTTTGTGCAAATTGCTTTGCCAGTTCTTTTGCAATATTCAAAGCCGAAAGATTTAAAACAGATTGTGGTGCATTCATCATTTTAACTCTTATATCCAATTTATTGAGCTTAGCAGATCAAGCAAGATGACCTTATCACAATGCTTGCGTTACTTATTCGATCCTTTGAAAATAGCACTTAAAAAATACCGCCAGTATTGAGCTGACGGTATCAAACTTTAGCCTAACCAAAAGCTACTCGCGAGCTTGATCAAGTGTGAGCTTTGACTTCTGTAATCAATTGATCCACTACACTTGGATCCGCCAAAGTCGAGGTATCGCCTAAACTGTCTAATTCATTGGCAGCAATTTTTCTTAGTATCCGACGCATAATCTTACCTGAACGGGTCTTTGGTAAAGCCGGTGCCCAATAAATGGCATCTGGTGTTGCGACAGGTCCCAATACTTTACGAACCCAATTGACCAGTTCTTTACGCAATTCTTCTGTTTCAGCCTCGCCCGCTTGTAAGGTGACGTAAGCTGCAATTCCTTGCCCCTTGATCTCATGAGGCATACCCACTACGGCAGATTCAGCAACTTTTTCATGCGCTACCAATGCACTTTCAATTTCAGCCGTACCTAAACGATGACCTGAAACATTCAATACATCATCGACGCGCCCAGTAATCCAGTAATAACCATCTTTATCCCGTCGTGCACCATCACCTGTGAAATAACTTCCAGGATAGGTTGAGAAATAGGCTTCAATAAATCGCTCAGGATCTCCCCAAATGGTGCGCATTTGCCCCGGCCAAGAATCTTTGATAATCAAGTTCCCTTCAGCTTCTCCTTGCAGTTCCTGACCTTCTGCATCAACCAGCGCAGGTTGTATTCCAAATAAAGGACGTGTTGCAGAACCTGGTTTTAGTGCAGTTGCGCCTGGCAATGGTGAAATTAAAATTCCGCCTGTTTCGGTTTGCCACCATGTATCGACAATCGGACAACGGCTTTCACCCACTACGGTATAATACCAATTCCAAGCTTCAGGATTTATTGGTTCACCTACTGAGCCCAATAAACGCAAACTACTGCGGTCACTCTCACGAACGAATGCATCACCCTCACGCATCATGGCGCGAATTGCTGTCGGTGCTGTATAAAGAATCGTAATATTATGCTTATCGACAATATGTCCAGTACGTGCCCAAGTTGGATATTGTGGAATCCCTTCAGACATTACTGTGGTAGTACCGTTAGAGAGTGGTCCATAAAGCACATAAGAATGCCCTGTAATCCATCCAACATCAGCAGTGCACCAAAACACATCATCTTGCTTAATATCAAATACTTCTCTAAAGGTTGAATTCACATAAGTCAGGTAACCCCCTGTAGTATGTAAAACACCTTTCGGTTTTCCTGTGGAACCTGAAGTATATAAGATAAATAAAGGATCTTCGGCGTTCATGGCTTCTGGCGGGCAGATGTCTGTCACCGTCATAATTTCCATGTGATACCACAAATCGCGTCCCTCTTTCATTTGAATAGGGTGCCCAGTACGATGGACGACAATCATTTTTTCAACAGAACTGGTCCCCGCAAAAGTCAAGGCAGCATCCACATTTTCTTTCAATGGAATAGTTTTTCCGCCACGCATCCCCTGATCAGCGGTAATGACTAATTTGGCTTGACTGTCATCAATTCGGCTAGCCAGAGAGTCAGGAGAGAATCCTCCAAAAACCACACAATGCACCGCCCCTATACGTGCACATGCCAACATCGCGATTGCAGCTTCGGGAATCATCGGCATATACAAAATGACCCGGTCACCTTTGGTTATCCCGTTTTTTTTCAATACATTGGCAAAACGACAGACTTCATCATGCAGCTCTTCAAAAGAAATAATTTTATGTCGTGATGGATGATCACCTTCCCAGATGATTGCAGGTTTAAGTGGATGCTCTTTGAGGTGACGATCTAAACAGTTGGCACTGACATTCAACTCACCATCCGCAAACCATTCAATCTTAAAATGATCTTTGTCAAAACTGGTATTTTTAACTTGAGTAAATGGTTTGATCCAATCCAGTTTTTTTGCTGCTTCTGCCCAAAACTCGTCTGGATGCTCCACTGACTGTTGATAACGTTCAAAATACTCTTGTTCATTGGTTCTTGCGGTTTTTACAAATTGTTCTGGAACTGGATATATTTCGTTCATATTCTGCTTCCTTGATCTGTCATCTCATCACGAGATGTATGCCTACGTTATTGATTTTATTTGCTGCATGTGTTCAGTATTACGATAGCGCAATTTGATTAACAATTGTGCTTTGGTCGTAGACACGGGGGTCACTTTAACCATCGGAAAATGTTAAGTCATTTGCCAAAACATTCGAATTTTCAATATCTATGTCGCTTTTTTGATCTTATAATTTGTGGTGATAAGTGCATATGGTTTTTTTCAGAAAAAAACATTTCCTTACTGAATTTCTTCAACTGGACACAATCATCATGCAAACACAAGAATCCTCTTCATTTTTCTCAAAACAGGTCATACCACAAACTGATCATCCACTATCGATACACGGTCGTTTTAATCGTTTGAGTTATATTGCTTGGTTCGGGATCTTACAGCTGTTTTTTACTTTTGCACTGTTGAGTCTAAGTGTGATGCTGGGAATTTTGAATTTGGATTCAATGCATTTCAGCCAACATGCCATCCATTCTCTTTCTACACTCAGTCAAATGAGTTATATCTTATTGAGCTGCACATATTTATATTTCATGTTCGTGGTGGTGATTCGTCGACTTCATGATCGCAATAAATCAGGTTGGTGGATAGTGCTGTGTTTGATTCCAATCATACAGTTTTTTATGGCATTTTATTTGCTCTTTGCACGTGGTTGCAGCAAAGCCAACCGTTTCGGTCATCCCCGCCCATCTGCATTCATTGAAAAATTACTCGCTTGGTTGATGATCATTAGTTTTGTGATTGGATTATTTGCATCCACCAGTATCGTGTCTTTTATGGTAGATACAGGAGAAATTGGCAGTCCCACTACGATCATTCAAAAGAGTACTGAATATTTTTAAAGCGGATCGATTTTGCAATCAACTTTATCAATGCTGGTAAAATTCTCATCAATATTATTTTATTTTCCGGTTATACGAAAAACTGTAATCAAGGCTTAACTTCTTTAAAATTTCAGGCAAAATATGCCAATTATTTTATTGGACATCATTGTGGCTGAAGATGCAAATGCATTGAGTACCGTTGCGCAAGACACGACTCAATTGATTAGTTCTGCAGGTGAAAAAACTGCGCAAACAGTAATTCAACATACCGAAAAATATAAAGATGCATACACAACCATTGATAAATTTGTAGATGGTTTTTGGGAACGTATGCCTTATTTATGCATTGCGTTGATTGTCATCACCATTTTTTGGTTATTGTCTAAGCTGTTTAAATTCTTTGTTCGTCGAACACTCGAAAATCGTACCTATACACGCCAAAATTTAGTTTTAGTATTGAACCGTGTAGGCAGTACAGCGATTATATTTTTTGGTTTTTTAATTGCCATGGTCATCGCAATTCCTGGTTTTACACCCGGTCAATTGATGAGTGCCTTGGGGATTGGTTCGGTTGCGATTGGTTTTGCCTTTAAAGATATTTTCCAAAATCTACTTTCAGGTATTTTAATTCTTTTAGGCGAACCGTTCAAAATTGGCGATGACATTATCGTGAATAACATGGAAGGTACGGTTGAAGATATTCAAATCCGTGCGACCTTCTTACGTTCACCTGACGGTCGCCGTATTGTGATTCCAAACGCAACGGTTTATACCAGCGCAGTCACGGTCAATACGGCTTATCAGCGTCGTCGATGTGAATTTGTAGTTGGTATTGGCTATGAAGATGATGTACAAAAGGCGAAGGATATTATCCTTAAATTACTGGATAAAGATCAGCGTATCCTGAGCCAACCGGGCTTTACTGTAAACGTAACTGCTTTAGCTGATTTCTCAGTCAATTTAACAGTTCGTTGGTGGGTAGACACCACTCAAGTTGTCACTGCTGCATCGATCAGTCAAATTCAAGAAAATGTACTTGAAGCCTTTGCAGAAAATAATATTTCTATTCCTTACCCAGTTCAGGAAGTTAAAGTATATCGTGGTGATCCATCTAGCGACGATCTTGAATCAGCTCGTGCTAAATAAGCGTCCAATTACATAAGGAATCGCAGTTTCAGTGCGTAGAATACGGTTGCCCAAGCTGACAGCTTGGCAGCCGTTTTTAATGAGTAAATCAATTTCATAGGGAATAAAACCGCCCTCTGGACCAATAATTACAGTACATGCATGTTCAATCGCAAAAGGCATCTGTTGTTCCGTATAGGGATGTGCCACATAAGCTGGGCTGTGTGCGTGAATCAACTGTGGTAAAACATCTTCCACAAAGGGCTTAAAGCGTTTATATAACTCTATTTTTGGGGCAATGGTATCCCCTGCTTGTTCCAACCCCAACGTTATATAGTGTTCAAGTTGTTGTAAAAAAGGCGTTTGCCAATAGCTTTTATCGACGCGATAACTATGTATAAGTATAATTTGCTGCACGCCCATTGTGACTGCATCCATAATCAAACGCCGCAATACTTTCGGACGTGGTAGAGCGACAATCAAAGTCATGGGTAATTTTGCAGGAATGACTTCTTTTTGAATCGGTCTAATTAAAATCTCTTGTTCAGAAACAGCAATGATTTCCGTTAAATAGCGATCTCCATCTCGAACACCTACTTTCAATGTATCGCCAACCTTGACTGCGAGATGGCGATGTAAATGTTCAAGTTGTCGATTGGAACTGATTTTCCAAATATCGGACTGCGTTTGACGAGGATCGAGAAGAACAATATTCATAATAAAGTCTGGTTCATTTGGCTTGATGCATTGCAATTTTTT
This sequence comes from Acinetobacter sp. WC-743, assembly GCF_000335555.1. Lineage (NCBI taxonomy): Bacteria > Pseudomonadati > Pseudomonadota > Gammaproteobacteria > Moraxellales > Moraxellaceae > Acinetobacter > Acinetobacter sp. WC-743. The sequence goes on from NZ_AMFQ01000067.1 coordinate 51,809, forward strand.
ACAACAACGGATTTCACAACTACAGCGTATTATAGATAGCGATCAATCACGGCAATATGCTTCTGTAAAGAACCTTTATTACGATTCAATACTTCAACTGCATGCTGACTCAACTGTTGGGAAAAATCCTGATCTTCCAAGCAACGAACCAATAGCGCAACAACCTCATCGACTGTTTGTCCAACTTTCACAGCATCTGCCTGTAAGAATTCATCTACGATTGCTTGGAAATTAAAATAACGTGGTCCAATCACAGTGGGAACATCTAAAACCATTGGTTCCAAAATATTATGACCACCCCCCGGTTCATTTAATGAGCCACCAACAAAACATGCTTGGCTCAAGGCATACCACAACCACATTTCGCCCATGCTATCGGCTAAATAAACTTGCGTATCCGTTTGGATTGTCTGTTCTAAACTACGGCGATGAGTGATTAAATCTAAGCTTTGTGCTGTCGAAAAAACATCATCAAAGCGTTCAGGATGACGGGGTACAACGATCAATATCCAGTCTGGATAACTTTCTAAGTATGGCTTAAATGCCATCAGTAGTTTTTCTTCTTCAGGCGCATGCGTACTGGCAATGGTTATAATTTTTCGATTACTCAAATGCCAATCATGTTGAAGCTGCTCAGCCTGCTGTAAAAATTGCACTGGTGCAGAAATATCGAATTTAATGCTTCCAACCACTTCTGTTTTAACTTGCTGAGTACCTAAATCAACAAAACGCTGTTGAGTTGCCCGATCCTGTGCCAATAAATAATCCAGTTTTTGTAGCATCGGTAAAGTCAGACTTGGTGCTTTGGCATAACCTTTGGCTGACTTTTCTGAAAGTCTGGCATTGACCAAAATACACGGCACTTTAAATTGTTGGCTTTGATCAATTAGATTAGGCCAAAGTTCTGTTTCAACCAAAATCAGCAGTTTTGGCTGGTATTTTTGATAAAAATCAGCAATCAGATGCTTCTGATCCGCAGGTAAATATACCGCTTGAAAAAGCGACAGATACGGTGCTTTTAAAAATAATGATTTTGAGCGCGCTTGTCCTGTTTTTGTTGTATTGGTCACTAAAACAGCATGACCTGCCTTTAGATAATGCTCAATTAACGGTTGTGCTGCATTGGTTTCACCTACAGAGACACAGTGAAACCAAATTGCATGTTGATTTTTTACTGATTGAAATGGACCAAAACGTTCGAGACATTCTTGTTGGTATTCCGCCATATTTTGTGCACGTTTTTTAATTCGCCAACGATATAAAGGTTTGACGATTGCAAGTGCTGCGTTATACCAGAAAGGAGTAGTCAAACAGAATGCCTCTATACAAATCAATGGGCAAATATAACAGAGCATTATTCAGTTGTTAATGAATAATATTTAACGATTTGTTGTCACGGCACTGGAAAACTTTTTGCTAAAGCCAAGACATGTAATCCATTAGTACAAAAGCATGCTTTGTTTAGCTGATCAGAAATGAAATCTGATCGAAATTTTATGGGTTGAAGCATAGATATTTATACTACAACCCAATCTGATCTTTTGCGATTGCGATATGAACGAGATCCTATGATGCAAAGCTTTGCATATTTTAGCCACATGAAGTCAGCTACATACGCTCTAGTAAAAAAATCGTTTTAGCTCATAAAACAACAATGTGATTAAGCTAAAGCTGGATAATCAATATAGCCTTCTGCTGTTTGCGAACCAATCATATTTTCAAACACCAATTCATTCAAAGGTGCATCCTGAACCAGGCGCTCAAACAAATCAGGATTGGCAATATACGCCTTACCAAATGACACAGCATCTGCCTGACCGGATGCTAGTAATTGAATCGCATCTTCACGACTTAAACGCATATTGGCAATATACGGTACGCCACCTGAACGCTGCTTCATATATTGACTGATACTGTCTTCAGCCAAATACTCACGGGTAAAGAAAAATGCAATTTTACGCTGACCAAGTTGCTCAAGTGCATAACCAAAAGTTTCACGTGGATCAGCATCACCCATATCATGTTCATCGCCACGCGGTGCGAGATGCACACCAACACGACCTGCGCCCCATACTTCGATTAAAGCGTCTACTACTTCGAGTAAAAAGCGGGCGCGATTTTCTACCGAACCACCATATTCATCCTCACGGTGATTGGTTGAACTTTGTAAGAATTGATCGATCAAATAACCATTGGCTGCATGTAATTCCACACCATCAAAACCTGCTTGTTTGGCTTTGATTGCAGCTTGTTTATATTGTTCCGTAATGCTGTGAATTTCAGAAATTTCTAAAGTACGTGGAATCACATAGTCACGTTTAGGACGTAGTAGACTGACCTGACCTGCTTGCTGAATCGAACTCGCAGATACAGGGGTTTCACCATTAAGTAAATCTGGATGTGAAACACGACCAACATGCCATAACTGCGCCACAATTAACCCACCTCGATCATGTACTGCTTGAGTCACAGGTTTCCATCCTGCTACCTGTGCTTCAGTAAATAATCCAGGGGTATTGAGATAGCCATTGGCTTCTTCTGAAATGACAGTAGCTTCAGAAATGATTAAACCTGCACTAGCACGTTGTGCATAGTATTCAACCATCATTGCTGTAGGTACACGATCAGCGGTGGCACGGCTACGCGTTAATGGAGCCATCACCACACGATTTTTGAGATGTAAATCGCCAAGTACAAGGGGAGAATTGAGTTCAGCCATATTTGCCTCATCACTCGCTGTCCCAAATTTGAGACCTTAAAGCGAGTTTTGTAGATAATCAATATATTGCTGAATGAGCGCTTCATTGCGTGAAAAGTATGACCACTGACCATATTTTTCTGCCTGAATTAATCCTGACTGTTGTAAAACAGACAAATGATTTGACATGGTAGATTGAGAGACATTACCGAGTCTTTCGATATTCCCTGCACACACACCACGCCCAAAGCCACCGCACTGCTCTTCAGACAAATATTGTTGTGGGTTTTTAAGCCACTCCAAAATCTGACGTCGAGTCGGATTCGCCAATGCTTTAGAAATTAAATCAATATCCATCTTAGACACATTCAATTCAGAGCAAAGCTCCATTCAGCATCTTTGCATTTAATATATCGCATTTTTTCGATTTTAATATCGATTTTTTTAGATATATTGCAAAAATACAGATAAAGCTTTGCTTTTGTTAAAATTTTAAATTAAAGACCTTGTTTTAAACTGGCTTCAATAAATTTATCCAGATCACCATCCAATACTGCACCGGTATTTGAGTTTTCTACGCCTGTACGTAAGTCTTTAATACGAGAGTCATCCAATACATATGAACGAATCTGACTTCCCCAACCGATATCCGATTTGGAATCTTCAAGTGCTTGAGCTGCCTCATTACGTTTACTCATTTCCAATTCGTATAATTTGGCACGTAATTGTTTCCAAGCATGGTCACGGTTGGCATGTTGTGAACGTTGGTTCTGACAAGCCACCACAATTCCTGTTGGTGCATGAGTTAAACGGACGGCTGAGTCTGTTTTGTTAATGTGCTGACCACCCGCACCTGATGCACGGTAGGTATCTGTACGCACGTCAGCAGGATTAATATCAATTTCAATATTATCGTCAACTTCAGGTGAAACAAATACCGCTGAGAATGAGGTGTGACGGCGGTTACCAGAGTCAAATGGTGACTTACGGACTAAACGGTGCACACCTGATTCGGTACGTAACCAACCATATGCATACTCACCTTCTACACGGATTGTTGCTGATTTAATACCCGCAACATCACCATCAGATTCTTCCATCAACTCTGCTTTAAAGCCATGACGTTCAATCCAACGCATATACATACGTAACAGCATAGAAGCCCAATCTTGCGCTTCGGTACCACCAGAACCTGCTTGGATTTCTACATAGCAAGGATTCGGATCCATTGGATTACTAAACATACGACGGAATTCAAGTTTTGCCAACTCTTCTTCAGCCGAGCTCAATTCAGCTTGTACATCAGCCAATAAGCTTTCATCATCTGCTTCAACTGCTAGATCAAGCATAGCTTGGGCATCATCTAACTGCGTTGCCAAACCTTCTAATACATTGATGACGTTTTCAAGCTCGCCTTTTTCTTTCGCCATAGCTTGTGCACGGCTTTGATCATTCCAGATCGCAGGATCTTCTAACTCGCGGAGAACCTCTTCTAAACGCTCTTTCTTTAGATCGTAGTCAAAGATACCCCCGTAGTGTTAGACCACGGTCATTTAAGTCTTTTAGCTGAACTAGATAAGGATTAATTTCCACGAGTTTTAATCTCACATTTGACGTCTTTTAATTCGCAGGCATTCTACCACAGAGTACAAAAAGTTGAGATATGGCTTTTTATAGTTCCATATAAAGCTCAGTAATGCTCTTCAAACATGAGGGAAATAAATTAATCTTCACAATCTCTTTAATCACTTTGTAACCGTCGATTATGGTGTTCAAAAATGATACTACTGATAAATTAATTAAGAGCTCGTTAATGCCTACATACTTTTTTATTACAAAGTATGTCCATCACTTACCCAAAGCCTACTAATATCCACATTATCCACACAGTTTTAATAAAACAAAACACAATATTTAAATTATATTTATCATATATTTAATATTAATTATTTACATATACTCACTATTGTTACAGTCTCGTTACCATCACATGGTTGACGATTTTTGAATTTCACCTAAACTCGAAATTGTAACTAAACATGTATAAATCAATTCTTCTTCATAGGGGGCAAATTCCATGAAAAAATTAGCAATTGCATCTGCAATCTTTTCCGTAGCCGCTTTAACTGGCACTGCACATGCTTACCAAGCAGAAGTAGGTGGTTCTTATACTTATAATGATTGGGACAACTCTGATGCTACTCATAACTTCGGTGTAGATGGTACTTATTACTTTAAACCAGTACAAACACGTAACTCACCGTTGAATGAAGCTGCATTCTTAGATCGTGCAAGTAATGTAAAAGCCAATGTAGAATATGCAAAAAACAGCGGTGTAAAAGACAGCCAATACGGTGCTGGTCTTGAATACTTCGTACCAAACTCTGACTTCTATGTAAGTGGTCGTATTGGTCGTGACGAACATGAAGTCGATCGTACAGACATCGACAATAAAGTAACAACTTACGGTGCTGAAGTGGGTTATTTACCTGCACCAGGTTTATTACTTGCTTTGGGTGTAACGGGTTATGACGTTAAAAACGGTGATGACGGCGCAGACCCAACTGTACGTGCTAAATATGTAACTAAAGTGGGTCAATATGATGCTAACTTTGAAGCATTTGGCGCATTCGGTGATTTAGACGAATATAAAGTACGTGGTGACTTATATTTAGATAAAACTTTAAGTGTTGGTGCTGATTACTATAACAATGATCTTACGAAACGTGATGAATGGGGTATTTCTGCGAAGAAATTCTTCAATCAAAACGTAAGCTTAGAAGGTCGTGTTGGTTTCGGTGATGACTACAACACTTATGGCGTTCGTGCTGGATACCGTTTCTAAGCCTCAGTACATTAAACAACGCTCTTTATGAGTAACAAAAGCCAATCAACTCGTTGATTGGCTTTTTTATATGTGTATGCATCATTAATTAAATATGTTTTCGAATAGAGCTATTCTCTAAAATTAAAAGAAAAAATTTTTTGATTAAAAGGTTAAATCAAAATACTTTTATTATCTTAAAATTTTAGATGCAGTAACAATCTCTACGGGCAAAGGTTCTTCTAGGTTTAAAGTTGATAGAAACTGTATCATTTCATTAAAACTATTCTCGTCCCCCAAAACTATTTCATCTATTCCTAATAAATCACCATTGGAACGTTTTCTCTCTAAACGTGTTGCCTCTTCTTTATCCATTGTAACTAAAAAGCATTTTGCTTTTCGATGTACATATTTTAAAGAAACTGATTCTAAATCAGCTTGTTTATAGCGTTCTCTCAGTGAAGTTTTTGCAGAAATAGAAATTGGACCATGCTCTTTACTGTAAATAATAAAATCAAAATTTACATTTGGTACAAAAACAACTTTTGCTTGAATAAATATAGGAGAAATTCCATTTTTTAGCATAACTGTTGCTAGAATTGCTTCAAATAATTTACCATTTAAATTGTTTTCACGTAGTGGATATTGAGTACAATATACTCTCCAAAACCTTTCCACTTGCTTGCTAGGTGATAAACCATCAATATTTTCTGTTTTTTCTAAAACAAACTTATATGCTTCGAAAACTTTACCTCGAGAGACAACATTAAATTGCTCAATTAAATGTATATTGTTGTGCACTGATTTTTTCCTTTATTTTTTTATAAAATGCTTCAATCACATCAACAGAAACAGAATTCCCTAACTGCTTCATAGCCTCAACTTCTGATACAGGAAATCTAAAATTCTTTGGAAATCCTTGCATTAACTTACCTTCATTAGAAGTTATACGCCTAATTTCACCATCAACCTTATAAAACTCCCAATTACGACGATCCCCATAAACGGAGCCTCTTCCCCCTACACGCAAAGTGAAACCAATTTCTTTTTCACAATTGCCCTCCAAAATATCACTCATCGTTAGTTTCAATGGTAATTTTTCAGGCAATTCTATCTGCGTTTCTCCATCTTTAAAACCAATCATAAATAGGCGAGGTCGATGTTGAGGCAAGCCATAATCGCTAGATTTAACAACAAAACTTTGAAATGTATAACCTAAATTTTCTAATTTTTCTTTAATAATACTAAAAGTACGACCATCATCATGTTTCAATAAACCACGAACATTTTCTAAAAAATATGCTTTAGGTTGCTTTGCTTCAAGAATTTTCAATATATTGAAAAAAAGAGTCCCTCGAACATCTTCAAATCCTTTTTTATGTCCAGCTTGACTAAATGGCTGACATGGAAAACCCGCACACAAAACCTCATGATCAGGTATATTATTAGGATCAATTAAAGTTATATCACCATGCATTTTTTCTTTTTCTAAAGCATGATTTTCTAAATAAGTTTTTACAGCATTTTCATTTATTTCAGAGGCAAAAACGCATTTAGCACCTTGATTTGCAAGGGCTAGATGAAAACCACCTATCCCTGCAAAAAGGTCAATGAAGCGAATTTGTTGCAGCTGATCTAAAAGTTGCAACTGTTGCATCTTTTATTCCCATTCAATCGTCGCTGGTGGTTTAGATGATACGTCATAAACCACACGAGAAACATCTTTAATTTCATTCATGATACGTGTCGAGATTTTATCCACCAACTCATACGGCAAGTGAGCAAAACGAGCAGTCATAAAGTCAACAGTTTCAACCGCACGCAGGGCAATGACCCAAGCATAACGACGACCGTCACCAACCACACCCACTGATTTGACAGGTTGGAATACAGCGAAAGCCTGCGCAGTTTTATCATACCAACCACTTGCACGAAGCTCTTGCATAAAGATGTCATCTGCAAGGCGAAGAATATCAGCATATTCTTTCTTCACTTCACCCAAAATACGAACACCTAAACCTGGACCTGGGAATGGGTGACGATACAGCATTTCATGTGGTAAGCCTAAAGTTGTCCCTAAACGACGCACTTCATCTTTAAACAAATCACGAATTGGCTCAACCAACTCGAATGCCAAATCTTCAGGTAAACCACCCACATTATGGTGTGATTTAATCACATGCGCCTTACCATTTTTAGTTGCCGCAGACTCAATCACGTCAGGGTAAATCGTACCTTGCGCAAGGAAGTTTACACCATCAAGTTTACGTGCTTCTTCTGCAAATACTTCGATGAATTCACGACCAATAATTTTACGTTTTTTCTCTGGATCAACTTCACCTGCAAGCGCAGATAAGAAGCGATTTTCAGCATCCGCACGAATCACACGAATACCCATGTTTTTTGCAAACATGTCCATCACTTGCTGACCTTCATTTAAACGAAGTAAACCGTTGTCAACAAATACACATGTCAATTGATCACCAATTGCTTTATGAAGCAATGCAGCAACAACTGAAGAATCCACACCACCAGAAAGACCTAAAAGAACTTTTTGATCACCAATTTGCTCACGTAATTGTTCAACACGTAAGTCGATGATATTTTCAGAGTTCCAAAGATTACGGCAACCACAGATTCCATGTACGAAGTTAGACAATAACTCTGCACCTTTAGCTGTATGAGTAACTTCTGGGTGGAATTGCACACCATAAAAACGACGAGTTTCATCACTCACCGCTGCAAACGGGCAACTTGGTGTACTTGCAGTCACTTTAAAGCCTTCAGGGATTGCTGAAACTTTATCGCCATGGCTCATCCAGACATTGAGTTTGTCTTCGCCATCGTTTAAATCGCCAAGTAGTTGGTCACGAACCAAGACATCAACGGCAGCATAACCAAACTCATGTACTGTACCTGGTTCTACTTTACCGCCAAGCTGTTCAGACATGGTTTGTAAACCATAACAAATACCCAATACTGGTACGCCTAATTCGAATACACATTTTGGCGCACGTGGACTACCTTCCTCATGCACACTCTCTGGACCACCCGACAAGATGATACCATTTGGATTAAAGGCACGAATGTCTTCTTCAGACATATCAAAAGCATACATTTCAGAATATACACCAGCTTCACGTACACGGCGTGCAATAAGCTGGCTATATTGAGAACCGAAATCCAAGATAAGGATACGATCTTCAGTAATTTGAGTATTGGTAGTCATGAGTCAACAACTATGCAGGCAAACGAATATAAGCGCCATATTCTATCATTTTTATAAGCTGTACGCACTCCATTCAAGCAAGTTCACAATCTTTCTAAAAAATCATTTTAAATAATCAACTTATAGATTCATTTTCCGTTTAATGATTTCGATCAATTCGGTTGGTGTCATACATCGATTTAAAAAACTTTCTAAACAACCTTCATTCGTCACTTCTCTAAAAAAAACCTCATGATCTGTGCCGAATAGGGTGGGATTTTCAGGACAGGGATCTGAGGCACAAATATATAAATAATCAGGAAAACTATAGCGGTAAAATAGTTGTAAAAGCTCAGGTTTTGGATTTTGAGTCAGTTGGATGATTGCGTTGAGATCAACGTCATCGTCTAAAAAGTCATCATTCCATTCTTTAAAATCAGCCGTGCCTTCTTTATAAGGAGTAAAGAGTATGGGTTGCCAAAAGCTTTGCCCTCGCCCTTCTTCAGTCAATTGATAATATTCTTGAATCAGTTGAGTGAAAAAGGCATCAGGATTTTTATCGAGTTCGGCTTGATGTTGATCGATATATTCACCTAGACCATAAATAGTTTCTTGATCATCCGCTGTTGCCCAAGGCCTATCTTGAGGTCGTTCATATAAAACGCTATTGAAACGAATAGCGCATAAGTCATCTATCCACGATACTCCTTTGATCTGGTCAATATTACCACCAAGCGCTTGTATTCTTTCTAAGATTTCTTTTTTCATTGTGCAAGCTTAAATAAGGTCTTTGACATAGCATAAACCGATTCATCTGTTTGAATAAACCAAAATCAAAACACAAAAAAGCCAGAGATTGATCTGGCTTGTTTGCATGTTCAGTTTTATTTTTCAATGGCATGATCAATACTGAAGCGTCCTGCTCCATGAAGCATTAAGAAAAATAGACCACCCGCCATTGCAAAGTTTTTCATAAAGTTAATTGCATCTGTTTCACCACCGTGGAATAAGAAAGCCGTAATCAAACTAAAAACACCTAAACCAAATGCAGCAAATCGTGCTTGAAAACCAAATAACAACGCTAAACCACCACCAAACTCAACCAAAATTGTTAAAGGCAACATTGCACCCGGTACACCCATAGATTCCATATAACCGACTGTTGCACTATATGCTGTGATTTTTCCCCAGCCTGCCACAAGGAAAATATAAGCCATTAAGATTCGAGCAACCAATGCAATGAATGCATTCGTACTTGGCTGATTTACAATATTTTTAACTACAACATTTGGATTAAACATGATAACACCTAAATTTGTATTTCGTTTTGAAGATGGATATATATTAATCAGTAAAAATTTTCAGATCGATACCTAAATTTTAAACTTATCGTTTCAAATTAAGAACAATGATAAATTTAAATATTTACTTTTTAATACTGACTTTCATAACTCACACTGCTAGGATTTGTGCACCAATTCGCATAGTTTTTGCCTTATGGATCTGATTGATTTTATTTTGCATATAGATGAGCACCTTTTTGAATTTATTAAAAATTACGGTGTTTGGGTATATGGAATCTTATTCCTGATTATTTTCGTTGAAACAGGTCTAGTGGTCATGCCCTTTTTACCTGGGGACAGCTTACTCTTTGCAGCGGGTGCTTTAGCTGCATCTACAGGTGCAATGGATCCAACCGTTTTAATTGTACTGTTATTTATTGCCGCCGTTCTTGGTGATACTTTAAATTACCATATTGGCAAGTATATTGGTCCACGTGTTTTCGAAATTGATTCAAAATTTATCAATAAAGAACATTTGCTTAAAACCTCACAGTTTTTCGAAAAGCATGGTGGAAAAACGATTATTTTTGCTCGTTTTATTCCTTTTGCCCGTACATTTGCGCCCTTTGTGGCAGGTGCAGGAAGTATGAATTATAAATACTTTCTCACTTATAATGTTGTTGGTGGAATTTGCTGGGTCGGTTCTTTTATTATTTTAGGTTATTTATTTGGTAATATGCCAATCGTGAAAGATAATTTCACCCATTTAGTATTTGGTATTATTATTTTAAGCGTACTCCCTGGCATCATTGGCTATATCCGTCATAAGTTTTTTAACAAGCATAAACTGCCAGACAATGAATAAATGACTCGCAAAAGATTCATATAACAACACAGCCGATTTTAAAATCGGCTGTGTTGTTTCTGTTTAAAGTGTTTATTTTTTTACTTGCTGACGTTTAGGCACATAAGGACAATTTTTAAACTGAGCTGCTTGTGAAAGCGCATCTTGCTCACCATAGAGGCGAGATAGTTCAGTGTTCTTGGTGTTTGAAGATTGTCCTAAATTCACCGAGATACTTGGACCAATTCCCCAACCCCAGCCACCGCTGCCCCAACCACCACCAACACCTAAACCAACTCCAACACCTGTGCGTTTTGCTGGTTGAACGCCATTATTGATATATTGTTGAATGCGGTTAAATTCTGTTCCCAGTTGCATACAGTTCATGGATTGATACTGCGTTGGTGACACATAGGTCGGCTTCACCGTCGTCGCACATGCAGATACAAGTACCGTCGTTAAGGTAACAACAGCTAATTTAGCAGAAGTCATTTTCAATGATTTCATTACAATCTCGAAATTATTTTTTATCAATCTCATTGAACAATGATTGATAGGCTTGAGTCAATTTATGATCTGTAGCCAAATGAATTAATGGTAGATTTTTATGATGTGACTCTTTCATTAATACGGATGGTGGCAACATATTTTCTAAAACAGGCAAGCCTTCATCTTTGAGTTGCTGGACCACTTCACGCGGTAATTTGGCTTGTGCCTGATATTGATTCACCACAATACCTTCAATTTCAAGGCGATCATTATGGTCATCTTGTGTTTCAATAACATTTTCAATCAAAGTTTGTAATGCTCGTTTCGAGAATACATCACAATCAAATGGAATCAATACGCGATCTGCCGAAATCAACGCAGACAAGGTAAAGAAGTTAAATGCTGGAGGTGTATCAATATAAATACGCTCATATTGATCAGACAAAGTTTGAATAGCATCACGCAGTTTATAAATCTTATGCTTTGATTCTAAAGCATGCTCTAATTCGCCCAAACTCGGACTCGCTGGCAATACATCTAAATCTTTAAAGGGTGAGCGATGGATATATTGTTCAAAGCCCTTATTCTTTGTTTTGAGAAGCGTGCCCAATGCATTACCAATCAGACCTTTTTGCTGATTATTCCCTAGCACATCATTAAAGAAGTTTTCAATATTGGGTTCTAAAGCTGTCTTTTCCGCAGAATAGGTTGCATCGTCGCCTAACAAATATTGGCTTGAGTTAGCTTGAGGATCTAAGTCGATCACCAGTGTTTTAAAACCTTGATAGGCACTAATGGCTGCGAGATTTACGGTAATACTTGATTTCCCTACCCCGCCCTTTTGGTTAAACACCACACGAGTCAACATATCAATCCCCAATATCTCATTATTTTTAAACGTGTATACAGTTTAACCTAGACCTTATCCAAGTGTGAAATTCATGTCTGACAATCAACTAAAAACTGGTTTAATCATCACCAAGCTTAAGGTTGCAATCAACGCTACTGCTCCAATCACCATACCTGCACGGCGTTGAACCAAAAGCACCGAATCATCTTTTTTATAGGCTTTAATTTGTGATGAAAGAAAGACAATAAACAGCATGACTTTGGCATAAAACCACGGTTGTACTTTGAAATCATTAATGATTAACAAAGTGATGCCTGTGAGCATAATGACCGTCAATGAAAGATGCTGTAAGGCAACCAAGGCAACACGCCCTTTTGAACTTGGCTGTTGATCTTGCGTACCCACAAATAAAGTCACTGCACGTAACACAAAAACCAGCATGAGTAAGGCCACACTGCTCATATGAATAATTTTAACTAATAGATGCATATCCATCTTATCGTCCTAAGTGTTATGACTTAGGTGCATGTGCACATTCAGGGCTTGCAGGTGCTTGAACTTGCCATTCACTTGGGATGTAGGCATGAATCGCCAAAGCATGAATTTTTCCAGGGCTAAGGAGTTCTTGAGCCACTGCATAGACCTTTTGATGACGCTGTACCAAACGTAACCCAGCAAATTGCTCACTGACGATCACCACTTTAAAATGTGATTCTTTACCCGGAAAATATCCACCATGACCTGAAGACTCATTGATCACTTCTAAATGAGATGGCTCAAGTTGATTTAACTGTTCAATCAATTGCTGTTCTAAACTCATGCGCTTTCCTTTTAGAGATGCCAACGGGTAGATTCCATAGTATAACGGATTCTTGATACTTCTCCGTGACTAAAGCTAGACTTTTACAACCAGATTAGAATGTTTTAAATTGAATTTTGAATTTTTTTCATAAAAATGTCTTTATTTTATGCAATTAACCGTGAACCTTGCAGAAAAATCTTGACCCTATCATTTGTTGATGTATTATACACCGCATGCGGGAATAGCTCAGTTGGTAGAGCATAACCTTGCCAAGGTTGGGGTCGGGAGTTCGAGTCTCCTTTCCCGCTCAAAATTTTTTTATTCAGTTTTTTATTTAAAAAATTGGACAGACTCCGCGGGAATAGCTCAGTTGGTAGAGCATAACCTTGCCAAGGTTGGGGTCGGGAGTTCGAGTCTCCTTTCCCGCTCCAAATTCAAAAAGCCCTGATCGAAAGATCGGGGCTTTTTTATTGATTCTATTCAAGGTTGATAAAGTTATATCGTCAAACCGTTTAATTTCTCATACAGCGATGAAAGAATATTTGAAATAAGCAAACCATAGAATCTACTCACTATTCCCAACGCTTACGTTTAACCCATACCTACGATTCTCTCTTGGTTTAAATCAAGACTATTTCAATTAAAGCTCGATCGTGAATTTTTGGGGGTCTACGAGGACATGTACGTTTTTAATTCCAATACGTTTTCTCCAGCTTAAAATAGTATTTTTTATGAATTTCAAATTAAGCAACAACGACTCGAATAGAAAAACTTCCATCACACTTGGCTAAAACTATCCATCTAAAATGTTCTGAATAACCTATAAAATCTAAGGTCTTAGATTTTATCTGTTTGACTACATTTCATTGTCAAAGTTGATTGGTTTCCAAGTCTCAATCAACCAGATAGATGTTGAGATGACATCTTTGCAGTCACCTGCATCAACAATGTTAGTCTTATTTTTCAAGCTCTATTTTTTTCTTTAAATACTGTCATATGCAGACTAAGCAAGCCAATAATTATTTTTCAGCAAGTGATTTGATTGGCTCCTTTGAGTTTTATCAAATTGGCTCTCGTTTGTCATTCATCTACGCGACATAGTAGAAACAGGAAATTCGTGTAGAGCGCGAGCTGGATTTAATATAACCGGCACAGTAGTTATTACATTAGAGGTGATATTTATATTAGACCTCTTGCATTGGTTAAAATTTGAGCACGGATAAGCTTGGATTTATAAGGTATTGCATAAAGCCTGAATGACCACAAAACTACTTTCAAAAGCGCTCTAGTGTTCGAAAAATAAAGACAAATTGAAGGAATAAAAATGATCAGTGACCCAGCTAAAATCATTGATGATGAAAGCACGTTACGGCGTGATTTGGCTGCTGCCTATCGTTTGGCTGCCATGTTTGGTTGGGAGGACACTTTATATACTCATTTTTCAGCCCGCCTCCCTGGTGAAGGGGAACCACGCTTTCTGATTAATCCATTTGGTCTAATGTTTGATGAGGTGTGTGCCAGTGATCTGATTGTGGTTGATTTACAAGGTAAAGTCATATCAGGACACTCTCCATATAATCCAGCAGGATTTACTATTCATAGTGCCGTACACATGGCAAGAGAAGATGCACATTGTGTTATCCATACGCATACATTAGCAGGTATGGCGGTGGCTGCCAGTGAACAGGGGTTGTTGCCACTCAATCAGATCAGTCTTGAATATTACAATCGGGTTGGTTATCACGATTATGAAGGCGTCGCTTTTAATCTAGATGAGCGTAGTCGCCTCCAGACATCACTAGACAATAATAGTGCCTTGATTCTACGTAGTCACGGTTTGTTATCAGTTGGAGCAACCGTTGCTGATGCTTTTCAGATCATGTACTACCTGAACCGTGCTTGTGAAATACAATTGGCCGCAAGTCAATTGGCAATACTTGGGCAGGTGCGACAGGTCGAACCTGCTTTATGTCAACATGTGAGTCAGCAATTTCAAGGTGTAGAACATGAGCGTCAAATTGTTTGGCAGGCGTGGTTACGTAAACTAGATCGTATAGATCCGTCATATAAGGATTAATCGAACATGGCAAGAATTGCTATTACCGATACAGGGGGACTTGACTTTACCCCAGGTATTGCTGTGTTGGATGCGGCTGGACATGACACGATTTTGCTTCATGAAGGAGAAGGTTTGCTTACACACTTGGCTGATTTGGAAGGGCTGATTGTCAGTTTTTGCCGTATTGATGCAAGTGTAATTGCAGCAGCCCCATTGTTGAAAGTAATTGTGACCACCACGACAGGGCTAGACCAGATTGACATGCATGCTGCAAAAGCAGCGGGCATTGCTGTTTTTTCACTGCCTAGTCCAGCCACTGAGGAGGTCGCAACACATGCATTGGCAGGCATACTGACGTTGTTGAGAGAAATTCCTGCTGCACGTGAGGCATCAAAGTGTTGGGATTTTAAAAAAATTCCAGCACCTCCACGAATCAGTGAACTCACACTTGCTGTTTACGGTATGGGGCGTATTGCTAGAGAATTGGTCACACTTGCCCTGCCATTATTTGGACGTGTTGTTGCCTATGATCCATATATACCCACTGAGGCATGGCCTATAACGGTTGGACGTGTTGATTCACTCAATGATCTTTTTCAGATTGCAGATGTGCTGACCTTACATGCGCCAGCTACATTGGAGAATCATCATATTGTGAATACGCGCACGATTGAGTTAATGCCTCATGGTGCGTCGATCATTAATGTTGCACGTGGTGAATTGGTGGATACACAAGCACTCATTGCAGCTGTTCAGTCTGGAAGACTGCGTGGCGCATTTCTTGATGTCGTTGATCCAGAGCCTCCTGAAGCAGATGACCCTGTACTGCATGAACCAAGGATTGTGGTAACACCTCATTCAGCTTTTTTTAGTAAAGAAACTGAACTGGCTTATGTCATGCTTGCTGTTGAAAATCTACAGCAAATATTTGAATAAAAAAAGAAAAGGAAAATTTCTATGGGTATTGATATTGCGATTGTTGTTTTTTATCTTGTTGTAATGCTGATATTTGGCTTTTTAGGAAAAGCAAGGACCAAGAACAGTAGTGATTTTTTGGTCGCAGGTCGTCGTCTTGGTTTTGGGCTATATACAGGTACTATGGCGGCGGTCGTACTTGGTGGTGCATCCACCGTGGGTGGAGTTGGTCTTGGTTACAAGTTTGGTATTTCTGGTATGTGGCTCGTGGTCGCGATTGCTATTGGCATAATTTTGCTCAGCCTGTTTTTTGCCAGCCCAATCCAACGATTGCGCGTGTTTACGGTTGCCCAGATGCTACAATTAAGATATGGCATTAATGGGACTGCGGCATCTGGTATTGTGATGGTGTTATACACACTAATGCTGACAGTCACCTCAACAATTGCATATGCAACCATCTTTAATGTGCTATTCGGTACACCACAGTGGATTTCTGTGATGATCGGTGCTGTTATTGTCATGCTTTACTCTTCGATTGGCGGGATGTGGTCAATCACGTTAACTGACATGGTGCAGTTCGTGCTTAAGACGATTGGCATATTTGTTTTATTGCTGCCATTTGCTTGGACTCAGGCTGGGGGTTACGATGGTATTATGGCAAAGCTAGGTCCAACAGCTGGTGCGGCACATTTTGATATGGGTACCATAGGTATCGACACAATCATCACTTATTTTGTGATTTATTCGTTTGGTATGTTAATTGGTCAGGATATTTGGCAACGTGTGTTCACAGCCCAGTCACCTAAAGTCGCTCGTTGGGGTGGTACTTTAGCGGGGATTTATTGCTTGTTGTATGGGGTTGCTGGGGCTTTGATCGGGGTTGCAGCTTCTGTTTTGTTGCCAGATATTTCCGCGAAGAGCGATGTTTTTGCAGCTGTTGCTGAGAAGGTATTGCCTGTAGGGTTATCGGGAATTGTACTAGCTGCAGCTCTCGCTGCGATGATGTCTACAGCTTCTGGCGCCTTAATTGCCTGTGCCACTGTATCCAGAGCTGATGTGATGCCATTTTTTGGTCATTTGATGGGTCGAAAAAGTGAGTCTGGCGAGATTAATCCTGAACATGATATACGTGCCAATCGATTATATATCATTGGACTGGGCATGATTGCGACTATTATTTCAATGATGGTAAGTGATGTGGTGACTGCATTGACTATTGCCTATGATATTCTTGTGGGTGGTTTGCTCGTTGCAATTCTTGGTGGGTTTATATGGCAAAGAGCGACTGGGATTGGCGCCTTGGCTTCTATGGCTGTAGGTACGGTAGTGACACTTGCGACAATGATCTTTACCAATATATTGGCCAATGAACCCATCTATTTTGGTCTGCTGTCGAGTTTGGTGACCTATGTTGTAGTGAGCCTGATGAGCAAGCCTACCCCTGCTGAGGTGCTGAATACATGGCAAGACCGATTATCAGGTCGAGAGATTGCTATTTCAGATGATCTAATGAATGCAACAGAATCAATAAAAGTAGAACAAAAGTATTGAGCCTTGCCCACCATATTAAAAATCATCATTGGAGTATAAAAATGAGCAATAAACCATTTAATCAGCCCTTAAGTGGCAATGAAATGCCGCGTTGTGGTGGGATAGCCACAATGATGCGTTTGCCTACGCAAATGAATGGTGAAGGGCTAGATGTGGCTTTCGTCGGTATTCCGTTTGATATAGGCACCTCTAATCGTCCTGGCTCCCGTCTGGGACCACGACAAATTCGTGATGAGTCACGAATGTTGCGTCCTTATAACGTTAATACCTTTGCTGCACCTTTTGAAAGTTTACAAGTAGCAGATATTGGTGATGTACCAATCAATACGTTTAACCTGCTGAAAAGCATAGATATCATTGAGTCATTTTATCAAGAAAACATTCTAAAATACGACTGTAAGCCAATTACCTTGGGTGGTGATCATACCATTGTATTGCCTATCTTGCGTGCTATTAGCAAAAAGTATGGACCAGTGGCAGTTGTACATATCGATGCACATGCTGATGTGAATGACGAAATGTTTGGTGAAAAAATTGCACATGGCACACCATTTAGGCGCGCCGTGGAAGAAGGCTTGTTAATCAACGACAAAGTATTTCAGATTGGATTACGTGGCACTGGCTATAGTGCTGATGAATTCAAGTGGTCTATTGATCAAGGCTTTACCGTTATTCCAGCTGATCAATGCTGGTATAAATCATTAGCACCAGTAATGGAAAAGATTCGTGCCAAAATTGGTGATAGTCCATTGTATTTAAGCTTCGATATAGATGGTATTGATCCTGCATATGCCCCAGGTACAGGAACTGTTGAAATTGCTGGATTAACCGTTCCACAATCATTGGAAATTATTCGTGGTTTAAAAGGTTGCCAACTGGTTGGAGCTGATCTAGTAGAAGTCTCTCCTCCGTATGATCCATTTGGTTCAACGGCAGTACTGGCAGCTAATTTGGCATTTGAGATGCTGTGTGTATTTCCTGGTGTCAAATATGATGGATTGTAGGCTAAGCCGATTCACTTGAGTTCGGCATATTTACCATAAAGTTGTACTGTGAATGTTCAATCTGATGCAAGTTTTTAACTGATCATTCACTGTTTCAATCAAATCTCTTTTACTCAGCAATTATTTTTTGTTCTATGTGAGTTGGAATCTTTTTTATATTTCTCCCTACGATAGTTAATAGTTTTAGACCTCTTGCTGCCAAAACTTTTGTTTTAAGTGTACTCAAATAATCTTAGTCTCGCCATCAATTTTAGTCTCGCCGTCAATTTTACCGACCTAATTTTGGTCACACCAAATACTTGACAATAGTTCACTCAGTCAACGATGTCCTTTCTTTTATACAAAAAACCGAGAATTACTTTTAGCTCAAAGGAGACAGCCAATTGCGCAGTTTGCTCGGAGAGCATGTATTGTTACAGTTACAGCAAGAAACAAGGGGCGTATTACAGCAACTGTATGACAAGCGTCGACTTATTTAGTCAAACTAATTCAGCGTTATTTGAGTAAATTTTTTTCTTCTGAATTCGATGGAGACCCTGGTCTACATCTGGCGATGCAATTACCCAACAAATGCGATGACAAAAAAATTGATGATCAATTTATGATATTTTTCATAAATAATGAAAAATATCATATAAAATTTTTTATAAAAAATTCAAGGCATTGATTTATATAATTAAAAATAATTGGCACAGCAATTGCTTAAAACACAAAAATTGTACTTCTTAATGGAATAAAGATGCCGATTCATACATTCAAGTCTGCGCATAAATTAGTGACTGGCTTTAATGCATCCAAACAGTTAGCCAAATACTGCCATGATTTAAATATGTCTAGAGTTTTAATACTGACTGATCATGGCATCTTAAATTCAGGTTCATTAACACCCATTACCGATCTTTTACAACAACAGCATATTGAATTTTCGATTTATGCGGACATTACGCCTGAGCCTGAAATTGAAGTGGTTTTGCAATCCAAAAAATTCTTTGAGCAAGATCAATATAATGGCGTGATCGCAATTGGCGGTGGAAGTGTTATTGATACCGCAAAATGTATTGCAATTTATGGCAACAATCATGAGCCTTTGGAAAGCTTTTTTGGCGAAAACAAAGTCAGTCAAAAAGGTCTTCCTCTGATTGTATTGCCGACTACCGCAGGAACAGGTTCAGAAGTCACGAATATTGCCATTCTTTCTGACTCTAAAAACCAAATTAAAAAAGGCATCGTGAGTGACTTTTTACTCCCAGATGTTGCAATTGTCGCACCTGAAATGACGTTAAGCTGTCCAGCACATATTACGGCTGCCAGTGGTGTGGATGCTTTGGTTCATGCAATTGAATCGTTTATTTCTGTCAATGCTTCACCCTTAACAGATGCTTTAGCGATTCAGGCAATGAAATTAATTATCAATGCCTTACCCAAAGCCTATGCCAATCCAGATGACTTACAAGCCCATGAAGATATGGCAAATGCCAGCTTAATGGCAGGTTTGTCCTTTGGTAATGCTGGCGTTGGTGCAGTGCATGCACTCGCATATCCTTTAGGCGGGCGTTTCCATATGGCACATGGTGTCAGTAATGCCTTATTGTTGCCTTTCGTCATGGAATACAACCGCATCGCCTGTTTGGACAAATTTAAAGTGATTGCTGAATGCTTTAATGAACCGACAACAGGGCTGAATGATCTTCAAATTGCCGATCGTGTGATTAGCCGTTTACATAATATTTGTGAGATGGTCAATATTCCAAAAGGTCTTCGAAATTTCAATATTCCTGAGTCAGTGATTCCAGAACTGGCTGCGGAAGCGATTAAAGTCGAAAGATTACTCCGCAATAATCCTCGACGTTTAACACAGCAAGAAATCGAAAACATTTATTATGAAGCTTATTAATAATGAATGAGTTTCTTGCCATGACTTGGGTCAATCTTCTTGCAAACAATTCTAAAGATGCGGATATTTCTTATCAAATATTAACATCGATCATGAATGCCTTAGATGACGGTGTATATATCACCGATCATCTAGGAACAACTTTATTTGTCAATGATGCTTATTTAAAGCTGACGCATTTAAATCGAGAAGATTTAATCGATCATCCGATCCAAGACTTGGTCAATCAAGGGGTTTTTTCACGTTCAGTCTCTATGGACGTGATTCAAACTCATCAAAAAACCACCATTTTACAGTCCTTACAAAACCAGACTGAACTACTGGTCACAGGACATCCTGTATTTGATCAGGAAAATCAACTCATTGCAGTCATCACGTCAGTTCGTGATATTACAGTTCTACTTCAAGCGCAAAAAGATCAAAAAGAACTCGAAGATATTCGCAATACGCAAAAGAAATATTCAACACGCAAGCTGAATGACAACTATCTGACCAACTTAAGCGACAGTACCAATAAGACCTTCAATCGAGCGAAACGTATCGCACATTCAGATATTAAAATTCTCATTCAGGGCAACACAGGTACAGGGAAAACTGTACTGGCACGTTATATTCATAAAAACAGCCCACGAAAAGATCAGCCCTTCTTAGAAATTAACTGTGCCACCATGCCAGATGGTTTACTGGAATCTGAATTATTTGGCTATGTGCCTGGTGCTTTTACAGGTGCCTTGCAAAAAGGAAAAAAAGGTTTATTTGAAGTCGTCAACGGCGGTACTTTATTTTTGGATGAAGTTGGCGACTTACCTTTGGCACTGCAAGCAAAGTTACTCAAAGTCATTGAAGATAACCGTTTTATTCCAGTAGGTGGTTTTGAATATGTCTACACTGATGTTCGTATTATCTCTGCAACGCATCACGATTTATTAAAACTGGTTGAGCAAGGTAAATTTAGACGAGATCTTTATTACCGCCTTTGCGTCACCTCATTAAAATTAGAAGATTTAAAAAATCGTATCTCTGAAATTGAACCATTGTTAGAACTGTATTTGGCAAATTTCAATAAGAAATATCACACCAACAAACGCTACTCGGCAGAAGTAATCGACTTGGTAAAAGCCTATTCATGGCCAGGAAACATTCGAGAGCTGACTAATTTTGTTGAGCAAACTGTTGTACTGAGCGAGTCGTCCACCATTTTGCCCCAAGACATTCCTGAAGATATACAGTGCGCTTTACATGGTGAATCCCAGTTCAATACGCCCCTTTCGAACTCAGCAGAAACCCTTAAAAAACAAGTAGATGATTTTGAGTTCAAGATCATTTCCCGAGCCCTTGCCGTGTTTAAAACCACACAAAAGGCAGCCCAAGCTTTAGGTATTGACCAATCAACATTGGTTAAAAAACGACAGCGTTATCAGCAACTTTATCAAGAGTAAACCAATATGGATATTGCTTCTTTATCAACCTTTAAACAACAGGCCTATGTCAATGGTGATTGGATCAACTCAACTGATCAACGTCATATCGATGTACAAAATCCAGCGACAGGTCAGGTGATTGCACAAATTCCTGCGCTTACTGTGGCACAGGTTGAGCAAACGATTATTTTTGCTCAAGAAGCATATCTGGATTGGAAAAAGCAGTCCGTCAAATACCGTTCTGATCTCTTAAAAAAATGGTTTGCACTCATCATTGAACACAAACAAGAACTTGCCAGCATCATGACGCTTGAGCAAGGTAAGCCGCTCAAAGAAGCTGAAGGCGAGATTGTTTATGCTGCGAGTTTTATTGAATGGTTTGCTGAAGAAGGTCGTCGTATGTATGGTGAAACGATTCCTGCGCCGAGTCAAGACAAGCGTTTACTCACTTTCCGAGAACCTGTGGGGGTATGTGTCGCCATTACACCGTGGAACTTCCCTGCTGCCATGATCACACGTAAAGTAGCACCAGCATTGGCTGCGGGCTGCAGTATCATTGTCAAACCTGCTCAGGAAACACCTTTAACTGCACTTGCACTCGCTTATCTTGCTGAGCAAGCTGGTATTCCCAAAGGTGTTTTAAATGTTGTGACAGGTCATTCAAAAGAAATTGTTGCCCCGTTGACACAGAGTCCAATTGTACAAAAATTAAGTTTTACAGGATCTACCCCTGTCGGTGCTTTATTGATGGAACAATGTGCACCAACCATTAAAAAACTCTCGCTGGAATTAGGTGGCAATGCACCTCTCATCGTCTTTGCAGATGCAGATTTAGACAATGCCGTACAGGGAACCATTGACAGTAAATTTCGAAATGCAGGGCAAACGTGTGTTTGTAGTAATCGCATCTTTGTACATAGCAGTATTTACGATCAATTTATTCTCAAACTCAAAGATAAAGTCTCTCAGTTAAAACTTGGTAATGGGTTAGATTCTGATACAGATCTAGGACCACTCATCAATCAAAAAGCGGTAGAAAAAATTCAGCAACATATTGAAGATGCAATCAGCTTAGGTGGTAAATTGGTTTATGGCGGTCAAGTTTCCACATTAGGGGCGCAATACTTTGAGCCAACCATTATCGCCAATGCGCAAGACAACATGCTGTGTTTTAGAGAAGAAACCTTTGCTCCTCTTGCTCCAATTTTTAAATTCGAAAATGAACAAGACGTAATTCAGCGTGCCAATAACACTGAATTTGGTCTGGCTGCCTATATTTTTACTGAAAATCTTCAACGCACATTTAGCGTTGCCGAAGCGCTGCAATATGGCATGGTTGGAATTAATACAGGTTTAATTTCTACCACGGAAGCCCCTTTTGGAGGAGTTAAAGCTTCTGGGCTTGGACGCGAAGGCTCGAAACATGGTTTGGATGAATATACCGAATTGAAATATTTATGCTTGGGTAATTTTAAAGCTTAACTTTAATTAAATAAGGACATGATGTAATGGAACAAGTATCAGGAAATACTTCTACACCGCTTGCAAGTGACAGCGCTCCACCGAATATTAAAAAGGTGGTCGGCGCCTCCATGGCAGGGACTGTCGCTGAATGGTATGAATTTTATATTTATGGTATTGCCAGTACTTTAGTGTTTGGTCATTTATTTTTCCCAAATGCAGGAACCACGCTAGACGGGATTATTGCTGCCTTTGCAACCTATGCGATTGGTTTTATTGCACGCCCTTTAGGTGGTCTAGTATTTGGTCATTTTGGTGATAAATATGGACGTAAAAAGCTGTTACAACTGAGTCTATTTTTAGTGGGTGTTTCCACATTTTTGATGGGATGCTTACCCGGTTATAACAGCATTGGCTATATGGCACCTGTGTTATTGATTGTCCTACGTTTTATTCAAGGCTTTGCAGTCGGTGGAGAATGGGGTGGTGCAATCTTATTGGTGGGTGAGCATAGTCCAAATCATCAACGTGGATTTTGGGCGAGCTTTCCACAGTCTGCCGTAAGCGCTGGAAATATTTTAGCAAGCTTGGTGATTTTGGCACTATCGATGATTCTCTCCAATGAGGATTTCTTGAGCTGGGGATGGCGTGTCGCATTTTGGCTTTCAACCATTATTATTTTTATTGGTTATTGGATTCGTCGTAGTGTGGAAGATGCCCCTATTTTCCAAGAAGCACTGAAACAAGCTGAGGAAAAACAAGATAATTCTTCTAATTTTAAAGAATTGGTCACCACTTATCCAAAACGTTTAGCGTCTGGATTATTACTCCGTTTAGGTGAAAATACCTCTTACTATATGATCGTGGTATTCACCATCACTTTCCTCACCATGAAAGTCGGTATTGAATATAAAACAGTGCTGATGATTCTGCTGGCAGCCAATGTTTTCCACTTCTTCACCATGCTTTTCAGTGGCTATTTATCTGACAAAATTGGACGTAAGCCAACCATGATGGCTGGAAATATCGGGTTAATCATCTGGGTATTCTTCTATTTCTCAGCAATTAGCACAGGCAATTACGGCACGATTTTTGTGATGATGTGTATTGGTCTATTGTTCCAAGCGATGGCATACGCCCCTGAATCTGCAACATTGGCGGAATTATTCCCAACCAAAATGCGCTATTTAGGTGTATCTTTTTCTTATCAATTTGCATCAATCTTAGCAGGTTCAATGGCACCGATCATTTGTGCATATTTATTTAAGACTTATGATGCAACATTGCCTATCGAAATTTATATCGCGATCGTTTCATTCATTTCAGTACTTGCTGTAGCAAGCCTAAAAGAATCGAAAGGCATTGATTTAAAAGATGTGAAATAGTTTAAAGCATGGCTCAAACACATTAAATTTTCCAACAAGGAAAGTTTAATGTGTTAAAGGAATACACCTAATTTTATTTGTTTCAACTTTCTGAAATCGACGCTATTCAGCACCAATGTCTAATATAGACACCAATAAAAAACCAATCCGTAGATTGGTTTTTTATTTCCATTGATGTATTTCAATCCATGCTTGATGATCTAAAACTCAACGCTCTCTTAATGCTTCTTTGGCTTTATTGAATGGTTTCAACAAGTATTCAATAATGGTTTTCTGACCTGTGCGAATATCCACTGTAGCCACCATACCCGGCGTAATCGAAAAAGATTTACCTGCCTTATTCACCAGTTTATCTTTATTGGTTCGAATATAGACGCGATAGTAAAACTGATCTTGTTTCACCTCATCACGGATAGTATCCGGTGAAATCACCGTCACTTTACCTTCCAAACCACCATAAATAGAATAGTCATAGGCCGTGATTTTCACTAAAGCCGGCTGCCCCGGATGAATAAATGCAATATCTCGTGGGGAAATTCGTGCTTCAATCAATAACTGCTCATCAATCGGAACAATGGTCATCAACTTGCCATTTTGCGGTACCACCCCACCAATCGTGGTCACGGCAATTTCTTTGACCACACCACGGACAGGCGCTTTAAAGGTGGAACGTTTGACCGAATCATTTCGACCTGCCACGATTTGCTGTAACGATTGAATATCTGCATTGGCTTTCGCCAACTCTTCGCGTGACTTTACATAGTAGTCATTACGCTTGTCATTGATCTGATTTTCAAAGTTATTGATATCTCGTTTTAGACGTAATACTTCAACCTCGGATGCCGCACCTTTGGCACCAATGGTTGGTCATTTGCAATTCATTTTGCACCAAAGCCAAGGCATGTTTTAACCCCGTGATGGACTCATCCAAATTGGCACGACGAGAGGTATACAGTGCCGTTTCCTCTCGAACTAAGGCTGGTACTGCCAATACATCTTTAGGGAAGCGTAGCGGTGTACCATTCACTTCTGCCTCTAAACGTGCAGCAGTGGCTTGGGTTGCCAGTAATTTAGTCTGGCTTTCTCCGACTTGTGACTCGAATCGAGTGGGGTCAATCTGAGCAAGGGTTTGTCCTTTTTGTACAATATCACCTTCTTTGACAGCCAAACTGGTGAGCACCCCACCATCTAAGGATTGAATGATTTGCTCTTTGGACGAAGGAATTACTTTACCTGTGCCCGTTGAAACTTCTTCCAATTTAAAAACGCATGCCCAAATCAA
>NZ_AMFQ01000068.1:0-727 GCF_000335555.1 Acinetobacter sp. WC-743
GTCATAGCCAATAAACCAACTCATGGGCAATTCACTATTGAGTGCTTGTTCTTCCTTGATCGGATTAAGCCATTCATAATTAATTGCTGTTAACCAACTCACGGTTTTTATTCCATTCAGTAGATTGTCTGACTCAAGATAAGGATTACCCACATCCATTGCCCACCATTTTCGAGATAAGTAGGCTTCCGTTGGTTCATTTTTATCATCTCGAATTCGTGAAATGATACATGCGTAACCAGCATAACCATGCTTGGCTTTTAGGCGATTTGCAAATTTAATAAATAACTCAATAAAAATTTTCGTGTTTTCTTCTACCCATTCTATAGGCATAGAAAATGTTAAGGTACTTTGATAAGTACCATTTATGATTTGCCATTTACTCGCACCACTTGCATTAAACTCCCATGGTCCAGTTGCAAATTTCTCTTTACCACTGATATATATAAAATTAAAAGCTTTCATTGGACTATAGTTTTTTAAGCTCTCCCGAATAGGCTTGGCATCACTAAAAGCAATATTCTCTCTTTCCCCTTTTGGCGGTTCATCCTGCCATAACCATGTTAAATGATCTTTCGCATAAGCATGATAATCATCAAAACATTGGGCAATCGCTTCTCGCATATCATCACTAAAGCCCTCTTTAAAATATAAAACTGCACGAATTGCAGGTATTGCACCCACATAATCTTCAGGACCACCTTTGGCAAAAAGCCCTCCACCAATC
>NZ_AMFQ01000069.1:0-57542 GCF_000335555.1 Acinetobacter sp. WC-743
TATAGCTAAATATATAAAGTTTGCTACACTATAAAAAACCTTACTGACTGCTGTTATGCCTAAGCCATACTCCAATGATCTTCGATACAAAGCTCTAGACTACTACAAAGAATGCCAGAATAAGTCTAAAACATGTACTGTTTTTAAGATTGCAAGAACGACTTTAGATCTCTGGATTCAGCTCGAACATCTCCAAGGAAATGCGAATAGACCACATCCCGAAAAAGCAGGTCGACCCTATAAAATTAAAGACCTAAAGGCTTTCAAAATCTTTGTTGAAACAACATCATTTTCACAGGCTAAAGATCTGGTGCCATTATTTGAGCAAAGATTTGGTTATTCCGTCAGCTATGCCAATATCTTATTTGCTTTAAAAAAGCTGGGGTGGAGTTATAAAAAAAGAGTTTTCTCTACAGACAAGCCTGCAAAATAGGACGAGCAGTATTCCAATGGTTCCTGCCACAATGGAAACAGCAATATGGTGAAGAGTATATTTTATACATTGATGAATCAGGTATAAATACCAATGAGGTTGCTGAATATGGTTGGTCTGAGAAAGGAAAAGTTGTCGTGCATTAAGAACAGGTGGGCATGGAAGTAGACTAAATATAATCAGTGCTGTTCGATCAAGTGCAACGTTTAAATTCATTGCTCCCCTAATTTTTAAGGGCTCATGTGATCGCAATACTTTTACTGGCTGGCTTGAATATTTACTTAAAGATCTAACAAGAGATAAAAATGGTCAGCCTCAAAAATATTTACTAATTTTAGATAATGCTTCTATTCACAAAGGTCGAAAAATTGAGGAATTGGCTCGCCAGTACAATGCTAGGCTGATGTATTTGCCTGCTTATAGTCCAGACCTCAATCCAATTGAAAAAGCTTGGTCTATACTAAAAAGAAAAGTCAGACATATTGTTAGCCAACAACAGAAAACTATTCTTGAGGCTTTAGATATTGGGTTTAATCAAATGTAGCATAGTTTATTTAACTAGCTATAGTCAATCTGTTGAAAAATTCATACAGTAGAATATCATTTCTCTTGATCAATAAAATTAAAGCGATGAATATATTGTTCGATGATATAAGCCTTGCACTGCCACGCTTTAGCTCTAGAGTTTAAATTGTTTTGCGTAGGCGATACTTTACTTTTCAGAGATGAAAAGTAACAAAAATCTTCCGTTGAGCGAGGGGTACATCCTAATACCGCCGCTCAACATGGCGACATCCATGTCGCCTCGTGATAGCAATACTGTTTATGATTCAAAAGTACAAAATAAATGAATCAGCCAAATCACTTATGTGAATAATCAGGCGGTTTGACTATAAATATTAAAGTGAGTGCCAAAAGCAGTTTTATTTTTCTTAAAAAGTTTTGCACACTCATTTTCATAAGTTCAAGCCAATTATATTACTGATGATCTGCATGACGTGCATATATTAAACTGCTATGAAGTTAAAAATCCGATCAATTAAAAAATCCATATTAAGTCAAATTACTTTTAACCAATTGAATCGGTTCGAGCAATTCCTTGCCCAGTGAACTCAGCATTTCTCTTTCGATTAAACGGGTAATTGCATCTAATGGCAAATCATTTTCTTGTAAGCCAAAAGGTTCTTCGAGTTGCGCACTCAATGCATCCAAGCCTAAAAATAAATACGCAATTAAGCTAACAATCACAGGTGTCCAGATACCCAGACTGGCTTCTAAACTAAAAGGTAGAATTAAGCAGAAGCAATACACGGTACGATGTAGCAAGACTGAGTAAGAATAAGGTAGTGGCGTACTCAAAATACGATCGCAACCAGCCTGGATATTTCCCAAAGCAACAATATGTTGATTTAAACCTTGGTAGATAATATCTGAAATTTCACTTTGATGAAGAGATGACACCATTGTTTTTTGAATCTGCTCTAAAACATATTGTGAGGCATTGATGTGATGAGGCAGTTGATCGAATATAGAGTCATTTAAGGCAACTTTGTTTTTATAAAACTCAATGGGTTGATTCTGATTGCGTAGGCGATTTCTGAGCAAGCAAGTAAAAAGCATGACACGATACATGAGGACTTGACGTTGCTGTTCAAGTAAAACATGACTGTCTCGTGAAATATGGCGAGATGTGGCGATCAATGCACCCCACAATTTGCGACCTTCCCACCAGCGGTCATAACAAGCAGTATTTCTAAAGCTTAAGAAGATAGACAGGATGATACCAAATACAGTAAATCCAATTGCGGGTACGGCAGGAAAGGTAAAATAATGATGGGAGGATAAATAGACTAAAATTGTGGAGATCAGCACAACGAATGCCAATGCAGGCAAGACTTTGGGAAGAATGGTGCCATGCCAAGCAAAAAGTAGGGCAAAGCTATTACTTTTATCGCGAATGATCATACTGTCTACCTAAATGTAACGGCAACAGTGTTCCATAGGAAAAACCCTAAATGCAAGTTTCAGATAAGGAAATTAAAAAATACGGCTTAGAAAAGCCGTATTTGATTGATTTACGTCCGCCAACGTAACAACCAGTTTTCAATCCATTTCATCATGGTGTCTGTTAATTTACCAAGAACAGCCAATAAAATAATCGCGATAATTACAATATCTGGTCGTGAAGTTTCGCGACCATCACTGAGTAAATAACCAATCCCTTGTGTTGCTGCAATCAGTTCGGCTGCAATCATAAACATCCAAGCCAAGCTTAAACTATTTCTCAGCCCCACTAAAATTCCTGGTGAAGCTGCAGGAAGAACGATTTGAAAAATTATTTGCATATGGCTTAGTCGATAGACTTTTGCGACTTCAAATAATTTTTTATCTACATTATGAATGGCTGAAACTGTATTGGTATAGGTGGGGAAGAATGCACCGATGGCAATTAAAGTAATTTTTGAAGCTTCATCAATTCCTAACCACAATAGCAGTAGTGGAATCCATGCAAGGCTAGGGATTGATTTAATTGCAGAAAATGTCGGTTCTAAAAATGCTTCAATATGTTGGTTTAAACCAACAGCGATTGCAAAGATAAGCCCAAGTGCACTTCCTACAAAAAAGCCAAAGAAAACTCGCCATGTACTGGTATATACATGCGTGAATAAATCACCCTGTGCCAAATCTCGAAAAGATGCGAGTAAACTGCTGGGTGCTGGCAGTAAATAGGGTTCAATCCACCCTGTGCGAACAAGGTATTCGCATAGGAGTATGATCAAAACAGGGAGGGTGATTGCTTTTAGCCACTTCAATAAATGAGCTTTAATTACAGGGTTTTTAACAACTGTAGGCACATTTGTATGTGATGCTGAAGCAGAAATTTTGTTCATTATTTCCCTACAACCTTTTGCGCGTATTTACTGTCAAATAACTGATCGATGACTTGGTTAACATTGGTACCTTTACGTACTAACTCCTCTTCATTCAAAATCGCTCCTGCCTTCTTTAAGGCATTCAAATGTTTTGCTGTTGGAATGTTTTGGTCGAGATTGGTTCGGCTAAGTTGAAGTTTAGCAACTTCAAGTGGTAATTTTGCTTCACGGGCCAACAGTTCAGCTACTTTGTCAGGGTTGGCTTTTGCCCATTTACGTGCTTGTTCATAAGCTTTGATTACGGCATCTATAGCTTCAGGACTTTGTGCTGCAAACTGATCTTTAACACTTAAAACACTATAGCTATTAAATGAAACATTACGATAAAGCAGCTTAGCGCCAGATTGTAACTGCGCAGAAGCCATAAGTGGATCAAGCCCAGCCCAAGCATCGACCTGTCCTCGTTCTAAAGCAGTTTTACCATCTGGATGTTGTAAATGTACCAGTTGTACATCGCGTTTACTTAAGCCAACTGTTTCAAGTGCTTGGAGAGTGAAAAGGAATGGATCAGTCCCTTTGGTTGCCGCTATTTTCTTACCCTTTAAGTCCTTTAGTGATTTGATGGCTGAGTTTTTAGCCACCACCAACGCTGTCCATTCAGGTTGGCTTTGAATATAAACAGTTTTAATTGGGCTTCCATTGGCACGACTTAATACTGCAGCCAGCCCAGCTGTTGATGCAAAGTCGATACTGCCACTGTTTAGATATTCGAGCGAACGGTTACTCCCTTGGCTGAACACCCATTTGATCTCTGTTTTTGGCAAAGCTTTTTCTAAGAGTTTTTGCTCTTTGACGACTAAACTTGTTGGAGCATAATAAGCATAGTCGAGTTTTAATATTGTTGGGATAGCAGCGAAAGATGCTGTAACTGTTAAGCTAAGAGCAACGCCAGACACTAAAGCTGTTATTTTTTGACCAAAAGATTTCATAAATACCCCATAAAATTCAAAGAGAAAAACAGAGTAGATATGTATAGTTTTTATGGCATCAGTACAAAAAAGAATAATAGATAAGCACTTCAATAAAACAGAATTATCATTTTTTTTGCGATTAATTAATTGATTTTTATATACAATAATTATCCTAATCCGTTTTTGATGTATTTAGTAGATTAGTAGAAAGCGATAGTCAAAAAAATTCTTAGCACTTTTTGCGATTTAAACATAAAAAAACGGCTTGATTTCAAACCGTTTTTTATTGAACTACTTTTATATTGGATAATCTTCGAGGCTATCTGCAATTTCAACTTGGTCTAAGGCATTGGTTTCAAGTGCAAGACACAGTGCTACAATTTTCGCTGTATCTGCAATATTTTCTTTTTTCATTGCCAAACCAGATTGGATCGCTTCAATACGCTCTTGCTGGATATCAAGTGCTTGAGCAAGATCTGAAGCATTGTTGATATTCAGAAAGTCATTGATCGCATCTGCAACATCACGATCTGAAGCTTTTAAAATTCCTTCTATCAACTCATCTAAATGTTCAGTTTGAGCAGAAAGGGAATGGATAAAATTTTGAACTAGATTTTGCTCTAGTACATCAATCATCTTAATCATGTTAGTGACCTGAAAGCTGATTAAAGGGGAGGAGGGTACCACAGGAAGTAAGCAGAAAGACTGCTTTGAATTGAGTGAAAAATATACTAATAATGGCGAATTTGCAACCATGTTCAGATAAGCTGTAAAACTTTATACAAGCTTTTCAAATTTATAAGAATAAAATTAAAATACCTTAAATACATACTTGAGTAAGAACATGAAATCATTTTTGTAAAGCCATTTAAGCTTATTCTTTTAACCTAAATGTTTATGTTCGCGATAAGCACCAGGGCTTACACCAGTCCATTTTTTAAAAGCACGGTGAAATGCACTTGCATCTTGAAAGTTTAATAATTCGCTGATGTCTTGTAAGGTATGCGTTGTTTTGGTTAAAAGATCAATTGCCATGTCACAGCGAATATCATTTTTAAGCTGTTGATAGCTTGTACCTTCGCTTTTTAAACGACGCTGAATTGTTGCTTCAGAAATATTCAGTTGTTCAGCTAAATCACCTAACTCCAACCACGCACAAGGTGAAAGAGAAAGTAATTTTTTTCGTACCATAGAACTCAATGCCAAAGGATTCTTAAACCTTAACAGCAAGTTTTCAGGACTGTTTTTGATAAATGTATACCAAGATTTTTGGTCACGTTTAATTGGGATACTTAAGTAATTTGCATCGAATTGCAGATAGTTTTCGTCTGTTTGATAAGTGATATGTTCACAAAAGCGAACGCGATAATCTTGATCGTCTTCAGGAGCTGTGCATTTTAATTGTAATTGTTTGAGTAGAATACGTTGATCAGCTAACCAACAAATCAAACTATGAATCAGCATAATGTAGGTAGCATAACAGAACATGGCTTTAGTTTGTAATTTATCTGTAATGACAATGTAGGCATAATTTTCATCAATTACCAATTTACTGGAAAAATCATCAAGAACAAGATTAAAAAATTGTAGGATTTGTTCGATGGCAATGTGAAGTGTCTCGGCTTGCATCACCATCTTCGTGAGTAATTTATAGCAGCCACGGCGCATTTGATGAGAATCCATACCAAAGAATTCATCATTCATTTGATCTGCAATTTCAGTCCAAAGTTTTGCATAGCTTGAAACAGCAATTCTTGCTTTAGGCGCATTGAAAAGTTCAAGCGGAATCTCGGCATTGACTAAGATTTTTTCAATATCGAAGCCTTTGTTTTTTGCACCAATCAACGCCTCATGTACGAGTGCAATTGAGATGGTTCCTTTACTTTCAATGAAATGTTGATTGTTCACAGTATATTCCATTATCTTGTGAGCGCATTTAAGACGTGGTTAAGTGACCCAAAAATTCTAAATTGTCCAAATCCATCATACAGGATGCAACTTTTGGAAATTGTACTCAAGCTGGACTATGTTTACTCTTCATCTTAAGTCGAAAATGGGTTTAATTTAAAATCTATAGCTATTTATTTAAACAATGAATTAAGGAAGAAAAATGAAAATTGAAGGAAAAGTCTTTGTGGTAACAGGTGGTGCATCTGGACTCGGTGCTGCAACGGCAACACATTTGGTGGCTCAAGGCGCAAGCGTAATCATGGTAGATATGAACCATGAACTGGGTGAAGAAATGCAAAAACGTCTTGGTGAAAAATCCAAATTTGTACCATTGGATGTGACCAACGAAATTGCGGTAGAACAATTCTTTAAACAACTCGAACAAGATTATGGACAACTTAACGGTTTAATTAACTGTGCAGGTATTGGTCCTTCTGCAAAGGTATTAGGGAAAAACGGTATCCATGCTTTGGATGCATTTCAGAAGGTTTTAAATATTAATGTATCAGGTACATTTAATATGCTTCGTTTTGCCGCAGATGTCATCTCACGTTATGAACTTGCAGCTGGTGAAGAAGATCGTGGAGTCATTATCAACACAGCTTCAGTGGCGGCTTTTGATGGACAAATTGGGCAAACTGCATACGCGGCGTCCAAAGGAGCTGTTGTCGCAATGACTTTACCTTTGGCAAGAGAGTTGTCGCAACATGCAATTCGTGTCATGACCATTGCTCCCGGCATTATGGAGACACCGATGCTGAAAGCTTTACCACAAAATGTTCAAGATGCTCTAGGGGAAATGGTTCCTTTTCCAAAACGTCTTGCCAAACCAGAAGAATTTGCACAACTCGTTGGGCATATTTGTGAAAATAGTTATTTAAACGGAGAAACAATTCGTTTAGATGGCGCAATTCGTATGCAACCGAAATAAGCCAAACCCTCTTTATGCTTTCAGAAGCGGGTTGAGTCGTCTATTCAATACGCCATTTATAAAGCAAAACACCTGAAAAATAATGTCCCATACTGCTTAAAAGGCGGTATTGGGCAAATTTGACTTTATTTTATTGATCCGTTCCTGTGCTTGATTTTGAGATAGGAATTTAAATATTCAAAATTGTTAAAAACGAACTAAAAGGGAAGCTCGATGATACTCAATGATGATCAAAAGATGGTTCAAGAAATGATGCGGAATTATGCTCAAAATGAACTCAAGCCAACTGCTGCTGAACGAGATAAGCATTCACAATTTCCGAAACAGCAATTAGCAGCTTTGGGAGATTTGGGTGCATTAGGAATGACCGTATCAGAACAATGGGGCGGCGCAGGTTTGGACTATATGTCCTTGGTCGTTGCAATTGAAGAGATTGCGGCTGGTGATGGCGCGATTTCTACCATTGTGAGTGTACAAAACTCATTACCGTGTGGGATTATCCAAAAATATGGCTCAGAGCAACAAAAACACGATTATTTAATCCCTTTGGCAACAGGGCAATGGCTTGGTTGTTTTTGTTTAACAGAGCCACAAGCAGGTTCAGATGCTGGTGCTCTATTATGTAAAGCTGAACGGGATGGAGATACATGGGTCATTAATGGCACCAAGCAGTTCATCACTTCGGGACAAAATGCCCAAGTTTCAATTGTATTCGCCATGACGGATAAGACTGCTGGAAAAAAGGGAATTTCTTGCTTTATTGTTCCAACTGATACGGAGGGATATATTGTTTCCCGTATTGAAGACAAAATGGGGCAACACTGTTCTGATACTGCGACGATTGTTTTTGAAAACTGTCGGATTCCTGCTGGAAATTTATTGGGAAATGAGGGTGAGGGCTACAAAATTGCATTATCCAATTTAGAGTCAGGACGAATTGGCATTGCATCGCAATGTGTAGGTATGGCTCGTGCAGCATTGGATGCCGCCGTTGAATATGCCAATGCGCGTAAAGCTTTCGGTGTGGAACTGGTACAGCATCAAGCGGTGGCATTCCGACTGGCTGACATGGCAACTCAAATCGAGGCAGCACGTCAATTGATTTACCATGCCGCAAGTTTGAAAGATGCTGGCTTGCCTTGTTTAAAAGAAGCATCGATGGCGAAACTCTTTGCATCGGAAATCGCTGAAAAAGTCTGTTCAGATGCCATACAGATACATGGTGGCTATGGCTATGTTTCTGACTTTCCTGTTGAGCGGATTTATCGAGATGTGCGTGTTAGTCAGATTTATGAAGGTGCATCAGATATCCAGCGTTTGGTCATTGCACGTGCTGTGATTCAATAACACACAACTGAGAAAACTCCTTTTAAAAGCAAATATAGACCAGCTAAATGCTGGTCTTTCTATTGTTGTTTGGAACGCAAGTAGTAGTGTCCAAACACCGCAGAATGATTGAGGTATTTGGAAATTGTGTATGATTTCTAATCATGTTTATCTATACGCATAGGAACAAAATGCTGAATGATTCGGCATTTTAATAAGAGCTAGAACGCAGATATATGGAATTGCACATCGAGATGATGTGTGTAACAAATACAAGGATATTGTCATGAAAACATTGCAACAAGCTTATCTAGAATTCGACTATGCAAAGTTGATCGACGAACAACTGGCTGGAACCCCTCAATCAATCAATGCCTATGAAGAGTGTTGTGGGCGCTTTGTTGGTTTAAATAAAGTTGCTTTGATCTGGGAAGGAAAAAATGGTGAATCAGCACAATGGACGTTTGAGCAACTTGCAGAAGCTTCTGGACAGCTGGCAAATTATTTTCAATCGATTGGTTTAAAAGCAGGAGATTGTATTGCTGGATTATTGCCACGTACACCAGAATTACTCATTACTATTTTGGCAACATGGCGAATTGGTGCAATCTATCAACCTTTATTTACTGCATTTGAATCTAAGGCAATTGAACATCGTATAACAACAGCCAATACGCAGTTAATAGTCACCAATCAAGAACAACGTAGCAAATTAGATCAAATTGAATTACCTCATATTCTGACAGTCCATCTCAAGGACTCAAGTCAGATAAAAGAAGCTGATTTTTGGGAAGCGTTAACCAAGCAATCAGCCATACATAATCCGGTCATGTTAAATTTTGAAGACGATTTTTTAATGATGTTTACATCAGGAACTACGGGTTTAGCTAAATCAGTTCCTGTGCCACTCAAAGCTGTTTTAGCATTTAAAGAATATATGCGTCATGCCGTTGATTTACGCGAAGAAGATTCATTTTGGAATCTTGCCGATCCAGGTTGGGCATACGGTTTATATTATGGTATTACAGGTCCACTGGGACTCGGACACAGTATTATTATGGATGAACATGCATTCAGTGTCGATCATGCCTTAGAGGTGATACAGAAGTATAAAGTCAGTAATTTAACAGGTTCTCCTACGGCTTTTCGAATGTTCTTTGGCTTTAAAGAACAATTCGATGGTTCAATCAAAGACCATTTACGTGTAGTCAGTAGTGCGGGAGAGCCGTTGACTCCTGAAGTGATTCATTGGTTTAACCATGATCTAGGCGTTAATATATATGATCAATATGGACAAACTGAGTTAGGCATGGTGATTGGAAATCATCACGCTCTAGCACATCCAATCAAGGTAGGTTCGGCAGGTTTTGCAAATCCTGGGCATCGTTTTGCAGTTTTAAATCAAGATTATAAAGAAGTTAAAATGGGTGAGATCGGAACTTTGGCGATTGACTTCAAGCAATCACCGCTCACTTGGTTTAAAGGATATGGTGGTAATAACCGTAAATCTTTTATGGGAGATTATTATTTAACTGGAGATACAGTTCGACTTAATGAACTAGGTGGGATTGATTTTATTGGTCGTGCAGACGATGTCATTACAACGTCAGGCTATCGTGTTGGTCCGTTTGATGTAGAAAGCACTCTGTTGGAGTGTGCAGAGGTTTTAGAATCAGCCGTGATTGGTAAACCAGACCCTGAACGAACAGAAATTGTAAAAGCGTTTATTGTACTAAAACCTCAAGTTGTTTCATCTGATGAATTAAATGCAAAATTGCAAAACTATGTTCGATCACGTTTATCCAAGCATTCTTACCCACGTGAAATTGAATTTGTGGAAAGTTTGCCAAAAAGATCCAGTGGTAAAATTCAACGTAATTTACTCAAGCAACAGGAAGTGGCTAAGTTACAGCAACTGCAATTGGAGGCTTAATCTGTAATATTTTATAAAGCTGTTAAAGCCCCATGCTCTTGCACCCGAAAGGGTGCTTTTTTGTAAGAGAGCATTTGAAAATTTCCGCAATTTTAAGGGCTTATACTTACCCATATAATGTTTGATTATTCATCAATAAATAAATGCGTATAAATCTATCATTCAAATTCACGATATTGTCATTAATAAAAATTAATCTGCTGTAAATTTCAACAAACGTTAAAAATCATGCAAATTTTAAAACCTCATACGCTATGTTTAAGCCTAGCTTTATTGGGCTGTTCATTTCCAAGTTATGCTCAATTGATGTTTAGTCAATATATTGACGGCACAGCAAATAAAAAGGGATTAGAAATATATAATCCAGATGCATCCACCATTAACCTTGCAGATTATGAAATTCAACAATATACCAATGGAGTAACGAGCAAAACTGCAACATATACTTTACAAGGAAATTTAGCCAGTAAAGCAAAATTCATTCTAGGTCGTAGTGAATTACAGGCAGAAATTGGGAATAAAGTAAATCAGGTCGCTGGTTTGGCATTTAATGGTGATGATGCATTGGTGCTTTTATATAAAGGAACCCCAGTCGATCGTTTTGGGCGTATTGGTGAACGCCCAGCAAGTGGTGGATGGGGAACAACGATTACAAGCTATCAAAATAGCCTAAGTAGAATAAAAAATAAAAATGATGTGAGTTCAGTAGATCCAAATAGTGCTTTTGACTTGGATAGTGAATGGACAAAATGGTCAGATCGTAATGCCTTTAGTACCTATTTAGGAGGAGATACAGCAACACCACCAGCAACAGCAGTGAGCTGTAGTACAGCAGATACACCCATCGCAGATTTGCAATCTGCAACTCAGAATCAGCAGTACGTTGTTCGTGGTGTAATCACAGCTGACTATCGTTATCAAGATGGATTTTCAGGTTTTTATATCCAAACACCTGACACAAAAGCCAAAGCGAATTTAAGTAATGCCATTTTTGTGTATATTCCTGCTGGAAGTACAGTAACTGGTGGAAAAGTGGGTGAGGAAGTTATTCTCAAAGGACGTTTAACGACCTATCAAAATCAGTTGCAACTTGATCAACTCAACAACAATATTGGTACTTGTAATAATCAAGCTGCTAACTTGATCAGTGCAACACCGATTCAACTTCCATTTTCAAGTTTAACGGACGCAACTGGTCATTCACCTAAACGTTATCAGGGAATGTTGGTGAAAATGCCACAAACCTTAACGGTCAGTGAAAACTATGATTATGGTCGCTATGGTCAGTTGTCATTAAGTTTAGGACGTTTATATATCCCGACCAACTTATATCCAGCAAAATCAGCCGAAGCAATCGCATTAGCTAAAACCAACCTTTTATCAAAAATCATTTTAGATGATGGATATAATAATCAAAATAGAACACCTTGGCTTCCAGCGAATTTTAATGCTGCCAATACTCTACGTACAGGTTATCAGTTAAAGAATGTTGAAGGGATTTTAGAATATCGTTTCAATGCGTGGCGCATACAACCCATTCAAAATAAAACACCTCCAGAAATTGTTAAAGATACCAACCCTCGTAATTCAAATGTTCCGGCTAAAGACACTAAGCAAGTCCGTGTTGCGGCATTTAATGTATTGAACTATGACAACTCTCCGTTGATTGGTGTTAAACCTGATCGTGGTGCGAATACCTCTTCAGAATTTAATCGTCAACACGCAAAAACGGTGAGTGCGATTAAAGCAATTGATGCTGATGTCTATGGTTTGATGGAAATTGCCAACAATGGTTATGGTGATAAAAGTGCAGTCGCTTATTTGACCAAGGCTTTGGGGGCAGATTGGAAATATGTTATTCCACCAAATATGGATAAATTAGGTACTGATGTGATCGCAGTTGCGATTATCTACAACAGTAAGCGTGTCAAAACTGTGGGTAACCCAGTAGTTTATGATGACTTGACCCAGAAAAACCGTGTCACTATGGCACAAAGCTTCCAAGCGTTAACTGGGGGTAAAACCTTTACGGTCATACCGAATCATTTAAAATCCAAAGGCAGTTGTCCTGATGATAAAACGTCACCTGAAGCCAACCAAAATGATGGTCAAGGCTGCTGGAATCCAACCCGTGTAACTGCTGTACAAAAGTTAATTCAATGGATTGCAACAAATCCAACCAAAGCTGAAAAGCCTAATTATTTATTGGTTGGAGATATGAACAGTTATGCCAAAGAAGACCCAATCTTAGCCTTTGAAAAAGCCAACTATAAGGTATTGTTAAATGATGAAAAAATTGGTCAAGGTAAATTAGCATATAGCTATGTCTTTGGAGTTGCGAGTGATGCAACGGGTAATGGCGGCGCGGGTAATCTAGATCATGCCATAGCAGATGCAAACTTATATCCAATGGTTAAACGTACTTTTGCATGGCACATCAATGCAGATGAGCCAACAGCTTTAGATTATAATGAAGAGTTTAAAACAGAAGAACAAATTGCATCTTTCTATAGTGAAGATGCATTCCGTTCTTCTGATCATGATCCTGTTGTTGTAGATTTAGACTTAAATGAATCAACTACAACAAGTGGAAAAAGTAGTGGGGGAAGTACTGGATTATGGTCTTTACTTGGCTTGATGTTATTGACAGCAACATCGGTATTGGCACGCGCTAAAAAGAAATAAACTTGAACAGTCCAAACAAAGAGAAACTAGAGATCTAGTTTCTCTTTTTAAATTCAGTCATTTTTATCTTTTAAGGGCAAGATAGCACGGATGAGTGTAAATCCTTGCTGTGAATGTATTTCAAAACTCCCTCCAATTCGTTTCACACGAACCTGCATGCTTTGTAAGCCAACATGTAACCCTGACTGAACCTGATCTACTTCAAATCCGATGCCATTGTCTTGAATGGTTAAAATCAATTGCTGGCGTTCATTTTCAACTAGGGCGACCTCAACATCTGAAGCTTGACTATGTTTTATAATATTGGTCAATGCTTCTTCCGCTACACGCGACAAGGTTAAACAAATCAAAGGCGGTGGTTTGAGTAGCCAATTTTCAGCAAATACCCATGTCGATTCAATTTCCATTTCTTCGAAAAGTTGAACAAATCGATGTCTTAAAGGTGCAGCCCACATGATTGGATTTTCAGGAACTTTTTCACCTAAACTTGTACCTGAGTCAATCACTTGTCGGAGATCATTCCGTAAAAGTTTAAACATGGAGAGCACTTGTTGTTTTTCGATATGTTCACTATGCTCGAGTAAAATCATTGAACGTACAATTGAACCACCCAGCCCATCATGCAATTCATGAGACAAGTTTAAGCGTTCTTGTAAACGCATATTATCGATTTGCAGTTGGTGCTTTTTCTCTAAAGACTGTTCTAAATCAAAAGTAACTGTCTCAACGGTTTCTTCAAGCGTTTGATTGAACTTTTCAATTCGAGAAACGTTTTGTGAAATTCGATAAGCGAGAATAAAGGAAATTGCTAAACTTGTGATTGGTGCTGCAAATGGCGTCCAATAGAGCTCCTGATCATCATGATGGAGCATGATATAGAGGTCATGAACAATAATCACCAAGTAAATTAGAAAAATAAAGGCTAAAAGTAAAATGTCGACTTTGGGTTTTTTAAAAGCAATCCATTGAAACAGCAGGCAGTTAAAAATAAACACCAGACCTGCATAAAGAAATGTAATCAGTAAGCTTTTGGTCAAATATGCGTTAGGCGTAAAGAGTAATGCTATGATGCAAATCATGAAGCTTGCGAAAAGCAAACGTTCAAGATATGTGTATTGTTGAAGTGCAAAGCGCCATGCAAATAAACATAGACAATATACATAACCCACTAAAAAGACTAAATTCAGTCGAGCTGTCAATAAAGTATCTGTAAATGGAAGGGGTACGGTGGATATAATGTTATACGCAAATAACACCCAGAAAAATGAGGTTAAGCCAAACCATCCAAACGCTTTTTCTTCACGCCGAAACAACCAAATCGTAAAGCCAATGGTTCCTAGAACAAAGCTGATGATAATATTGATAAGAAATAAAGTACGTCGTTCGAAAATCAGTTGATCATTTTGATTGACAATATCTTCTGCACGCCCAAATCGAATTTTGCCTAAGCCAGAATGTTGTGATGAAACACCAACAACACGGACTAAAATTTCATTTTGCTTATTTTGCACAGAGGAAGACGGAAGAACCCAATATCTTGGCATGTTCCAACTTCTTGATAATGGTTCAACGAGAGACTTATCTTTCCATAACAATTCATTATTGCTATAAATTGCACCAGCTAAATTAATACGTTCTATCAAAAGTGCAACGGCTTGATGGTCTTGATTACATTGGTAACGCCATTGAATTTTATACCATGCGCTACCCGTATAGTGAGCCCAACGCTTTTCCCAGTCATCTGGTAATTGAACACGCTCCCAGCCAGATTGAGGAACATGTTCTGGTTGATTCGCCGTCGCTTGTGCAACCTCTATATTAAGAATTTCAAAATGACAGCTGCTATTTGCTTCAAGATGTTGATTTAAGAGATTTGCTTGAGCAAAAGATGCATTTTGCAACATAGCGAAAAGCAAATACAGAAAACCAATAATATTGAGAGTTAATCGAGTAAGCCCATGTTGCGTGCTGTATCGATGGCTTTGGCTCTGTTGCAT
Organism: Acinetobacter sp. WC-743; assembly: GCF_000335555.1. Lineage (NCBI taxonomy): Bacteria > Pseudomonadati > Pseudomonadota > Gammaproteobacteria > Moraxellales > Moraxellaceae > Acinetobacter > Acinetobacter sp. WC-743. Next base: position 15,100 of record NZ_AMFQ01000069.1, read on the forward strand.
ACCGCAAGTTTCCGGTAAATATGTTTAATATGAGATTCAACGGTATAGCGAGATAAATTGAGTTGATCTGCAATTTCCTTATTGCTTAAACCCTGTGAAACCAGCTCTAAAATTCCAAGTTCTCTTTTTGATAAAATACTCTCATTTTCAATCGATTTTTGGCTATTTATCGGTTTATTTCCATTGTTTTTTTCATTGAAGTGTAATTGTTTTAAAATTTTTTGCGCGATAAATGGATCTATAGGCGCACCGCCACGTAAGACACTTTTAATTGAAAGTGCGACTTCAATATCATCACGTTCTTTAAGTACATACCCTGTTGCACCAGCACTTAATGCGTTGAGAATCGCATCTTCAGTACTCCACGCCGAGATTACTAAAACCGTAATGGTTGGATCATAGTTCTTTAAAATTTCAATAAACTCAATCCCATTTCCGTCAGGGAGACCTAAGTCAACCAAGGCAAAAGATGCAGATTGTGTTTCAAGTAATTCTTTGGCTTGCGCTAAACTTTGGGCAAAAGCTAAGTCTGATGTTGAATAGCCAATATTTACCAATATATCTGCTAGCCTTTTTTGTATAAGCGGTTCATCCTCTACTATGATGACAGGTACAGGTAAACTTAACTCATTGTTCATGATGTGAAAAAGCTCATTGATGCTTAATGTATCTAGTTTTTCAGATATTTAGATACTTCGCTATACCTGATAATAGGTATTTTTACGATTTAAACATGATTTAGAACATGAAAATTGGAGTTTTTCTGAGAGGATGTTTATGAAAAGCAAACAGCATACAACCTAAGTTGATGCCGTTTAAATTTTAAACATGCAGTTTACTCGCAGTAAAAGTACACCACATGCTTTATAACATTTCTCAAATCATGAAGTAGCGCTTGCTGTTGATGAACTAAATTGATCTACAAGCGTACGGCTTGCTTCATTCATACCGATCACTTCAACTTGAACATTATTCTGTAGAAATTTATTTTGTACCTGCTTTAACATATTGACCGAGGTGATATCCCAAATATGCGCATGAGTTAAATCAATAGTGACTTTTTCTGTTGTTTCATGAAAATCAAAAAATTGAAAAAACTTTTCGGCACTGCTAAAGAAAATCTGACCATAAACATAATAGTGACGGCTTTGGTCTTCGTATAATTCAGAACGAACACTGACTCCGCTTTCAAGTTTATTTACCAAGAACAGTGCAGATAATAGAACGCCAACCAATACACCCAAAGCTAAGTTGTGGGTCATCAATACAATAACAACCACTGTGAGCATGACTGTATTACTTTGTTTAGGATGTTTGGAAAAGTTTTTGAGCGAATCCCAATTAAAAGTTGTGAATGCCACCATAATCATAATTGCTACCAAAGCAGCCATTGGAATATATGCCAACCAATCTTTTAAAAAGACCACTAAACACAGTAAAAATACTCCAGCGACCAGCGTTGACAAACGTGTACGTGCACCAGAAGAAACATTGATAATCGATTGTCCAATCATTGCACAACCTGCCATACCGCCCATAAATCCACTGGCGATATTGGCAATACCTTGACCACGACATTCTTTATGACGATCGCCTTCAGTTTGCGTGACTTCATTGACAATTGTGGTCGTCATCATGGTTTCAAGTAAACCTACGGTTGCCAAAGTAACTGCATAAGGAAAAATGATTTTTAAAGTATCAAGGTTAAGCGGTATTTCAGGAATAAGAAAAATAGGCAAGGTATCGGGAAATTTACCTAAATCACTTACGGTACGCATATCTGTGTTGAACAGCATTGCGACCAGACTAAGTACAATGATGCATACCAAAGGTGAGGGAATCAGTCTGCCAATTTTTGGAATATATGGAAATAAATAGACAACAAGAAGTCCTAATCCAACAAATAGATAGGCGGTCAAATCCATTCGTTGCAATTCGGGAATTTGTGCGACAAAAATTAAAATTGCCAATGCATTCACAAATCCATACACCACAGATTGAGAAACAAAACGCATTAATTTTGCGACTTTGAAATAGCCCGCGAGGATTTGAATGATGCCTGTCAAGATTGTGGTAGCAAACAAATATTGTAGACCATGATCTTTGACCAAAGTCACCATAAGCAATGCCATAGCGCCTGTAGCAGCGGAAATCATGGCTGTCCGACCACCAAAAAAAGCTATGGTCACCGCAATACAAAATGAAGCATAAAGCCCGACTTGAGGGTCAACACCCGCAATTGCAGAAAATGCAATAGATTCAGGAATAAGTGCTAAGCCAACGACTAATCCAGCGAGTACATCTGTACGAATATTGGAAAACCATTCTGCTTTTTTCAGACTAATCACTACAAACCTTTCATCATTCTTTAAAGATGCGTATGTTAAAACATCTTTTAGTGAAAATGCAGCTAAGTTTGACTTGAAAAAGTCTTCGTTTTGCTGAATATTCAAGTTGTAGCAGTTTTATAAATTTAAGCTGATTTGCAAATTTCTATGTTTCTTGACTTGAAATTACCGATGAAGCCATTTACAACTTAAACAGTCATATAACAAGGATTAGATATGAAGTTATATTATTCACCAGGTGCATGTTCTTTAGCTGCTCATATTCTATTGAATGAAATTAATGTTGATTTTGATCTGGAACGTGTTGATTTAAAAACGCATAAGACAGAAAAGGGTGCTGATTATTACGAAATTAATCCGAAAGGCTATGTCCCCGCTTTAGAAATTAATCCAGGTTTGATTTTGACTGAGAATGTCGCGGTTCTTCCTTTTATCGCTCAACATGATCCAAAACAAGATTTGATCCCACCATCTGGTTTGGGACGTGCCAAAGTATTGGAATGGCTAGGTTATTTAAACTCAGAACTACATGATGAATATGCTGTATTTTTTGATCCAGCAATAACAGAAGATGAGAAAGTGCGTGGCTATGCTACATTAGATAAAATGTTGAAATATATCGATGATTATTTGGCAGAATCAGAATACGATTATTTGGTTAACGATCGTTTTGGTCCAGCAGATGCATATTTATTCGTGCTAACCAACTGGTCGAATTATATTCAACATGATTTAACACCGTTTACCAACATTGTAGCTTTACGCAATAAAGTGGCTGAACGCCAATCTGTGCAAATTGCAATGCGTGATGAAGGGTTGATTCCTTGATGCACTGATCATTTTAAAAACACCTTCGGGTGTTTTTTTATGCATGATCAATTGCCATCGCATTTCGATCAGTACTTTAAATCATGTGTTAATCATAATTGTTGATTTTTAGTCAATAATATTTTGCTTATTTTTGCATTTTTTGCGATAAAAATTATCACTATAGTGGCGCCATAAACTTAATACATAGCTGATACACAGGTGAGCAATGAGTAATATTTTGATTGTAAATGGCGCAAAACAGTTTGCACATTCAAATGGTGAATTAAACGATACCTTGACCACTTTAGCTGAACACGTATTATCTGATTTAGGGCATAACGTTAAAATCACTCGTACAGATTCATCTTATGATGCTCAAGAAGAAGTAGAAAAATACCTTTGGGCAGATACCGTGATTTATCAAATGCCAGGATGGTGGATGGGTGCACCGTGGACAATGAAAAAGTATATTGATGATGTATTTACCACTGGTCATGGAAGCTTATATGCCAATGATGGTCGAACTCGTTCTGATGCTGCAAAAAAGTATGGTTCGGGCGGCTTAATTCATGACAAAAAGTATATGTTGTCACTGACATGGAATGCACCTATAGATGCATTTGATGACCCAGAACAATTCTTTCATGGCGTGGGTGTAGATGGTGTCTATTTACCTTTCCATAAAGCCAATCAGTTTTTAGGAATGCAAAGCTTAGATACTTTTATCGTGAATGATGTCATCAAAGCACCTCACGTTGCGCAATATGAGCAGCAATATCGTGATCATTTGAATCGCCTTTTTGCTTAAGTAATGCAAATTAATAGCCCATTGACAATGCCGAGAAAGATAAAATGTTAACAATTATTGCTGAAATTTATGCTCATCCGAATGGCATACATAAACAACAGATTATTCAAGCCTTTAGGAAAATCACGCCAACAGTACTGCAAGAACAGGGCTGTCATGGCTATCAGCTTTTAGTTGATGCCAATGTCGATGTGAATTATCAAACTCAGGATGCTGATTTGATTGTCATGCTTGAAAAATGGGAAAGTATTGAGCATCTTAATGCTCACTTACAAACAGAGCATATGCAAGCATATCAGCTTGCAGTCAAAGACCATGTGGCTGAAGTTAAAATCCGTATTTTAGAGCACGGGTTCTAATACTGCTTTTCTTCAAACTGTTGCTTCTCCCTTTAGGAGAGGCTAACGGTGAACATAAAGCGCAAAGTTGATCTGCTCCAATTTGAGTAAAGGTGCTTTGTTTAATTTTGACTGTGATATTTGTGGTGAACGTTTAAGGTCAAGCTCAGGAGTGCTTAAGCTCTGTTTGAATTTTCTGGTTAAAAAATCAGTACTTTCACTACGACTATTGCCTGATGGTCGATCAAAGTAATGTAAATCGTAGCCAATTAGATAAAATGCTTGGTTTTGATAACGGAAGCTATATAAATTATTAAAAACCTCCCATGACTCACAACGAAACCCAAAATTTAGAGAGATTTTGAGTAATCCATTCTGGATAATGGGGGAGTGGTCTACGATCAGAGGGTCAATTAGGCATTTCTTTTCATTGCTGTTTTCCCTTGGCAGTGAATCGTTACTGGCGATTTGATGGTAAGTTTGATCATCTTTAAATAAAACCAGTAATTTTCGTTCATTTAGGTTCAGTCTTTGATTTTCTGAATTTTTATCATATGAGTCATGATGAACAATATTTTTGGGGTCAGTATTTTCAATAATCAAAGCAAGATCAGGTTGTTGATCACCATTTAAATCACCTTCAGCTTTACCCAGTATTTTCCAACCTTTTGGAATATACGTTTCAAGTCCAGTAGTTTCACCAATATCTGCCATAACCAAGTTTGAGCAGTTTGAGAGCGCAAAAAATAGACAGAATAAATTTTTACGATACATTGTTTTGATCCCATATAGTTTTTATTAAACTTATAATGAATTTGTTTTTATCATTCATTTAATGTCGGCTTGATCAAGTTTAAAACTTTTTTATTCATATTCTCCATAGTTTTTAAAGTCAATTCGTTCCAGTGTGAGTGCATATTTTTGTTTTAACTTTGACCATGATACTTGGGCAGTTTGTTTTTGATCTTCAAAGCCATTGCCACCCGTAGTTTTTTTGATTTTTCCTGTTAAAAAATTGATACTTTTTGCATTGGTTTCACCAGACGCACGATGGAAGTCATTAACATCATATCCAATCAGCTGAAAAGATTGATTTTGGTAGCGGAAAGTAAAAACATGATTGCTCACATACCATGAACCACAACTGAGCCAATAATGTAAATTAATTTGCACTAATCCATTTTTGATGGTGAGTGGATTACCTTCGCCTAAAGGGTCGGCAAGACAAGGAGATTCTTGGTCTCCTTCGCTGGGTAAAGTGGAATTACTTGCTGCAAGACGATAGCCTTGAGGGGATTTAAGTAAAATTAATAGCTTTCGTTGGTTTAAATTCAGTTGAGGGTTACCTAAGCGATCATTGGTCACAATATTTTTGGGATCAGTATTTTCAATAATCAAGGCAACATCAGTTTGCCGATCACCATTTAAGTCACCTTGTGCTTGACTCAATACTTTCCATTTTTTAGGAATAAATGATTGATAGGGTGTGGTGTTGTTTGCACAAGCTAAAGTTGAACAGGTCGTCAATGCACAAAATAAAACTAAATCAATTTTGTTTTTCATTATTTTTTTCTCCAATAAATTGAGCACTAAAATTGAAAACTAACGCTTCACTCTCCCAAGGTACAGTTTCCACAGTGTGGCTTTTGGCTGAATTGATTGTTTTCCAAATCACTTTAGGTGGCGTTTCAACTTCAGCAAAAATATTTGGAGTTGTGCTGAGTTTGGCTTTGTGTGTCAAAAAGTTAATACTAATTTCGTCTTGTTGACCAGTAATTTTATCCAGATAAGATGAGTCATAGCCAATTAAATGGAAGTGATTTCGGTTTAGTTTAAAACTATATGTGGTAATTAAACCATAGGTATTGCTACACGATGACATACTATTGAATAACAATTCCAAACGTTGATTTTTTATGTTTAAAGATGAATCATCAAGCGTATCTTCCGCACAAGGCTCATTTGCACGGTAGGTCCACTTTGGAATGTGTTGACTTAGTTTGAGTTGTAATTGCTGATCCGTTTTTAACAATATCAAAAGTTTACGTTTGTTTTGATGTTTGTTTTTCGCTTGGATGAGCAGTGCAATATCTTCTTTTCCATCCTGATTCAAATCACCCTTGGCTTGAGAAAGTATTTCCCAATCATGCGGTACAAATTTTTGTAGAGCGCCTGTTGATTGATTTGCAAAACTTATGACCGGTGAACAAGCCATCATGAAAAGACATGTATTTATTATTTTAAAAATCATTTTTCTCAATTGATTTATTAACTGTTTATTAAGATATTTTCAGTCTAAAAGAATTTCGAAAAACCCTTTTAGACAATCTAAGTCTTTGAGTGAATCATCAACAAGCGATTTGGTTGAAGTTATTTAAAGAAATAACCTGTTTCAGGTGAACTTGCATTTGCCATTCGCTTACGTGGCATGCGACCTGCCAAATAAGCTTCACGACCCGCTTCGACAGCTTTTTTCATTGCTGAAGCCATCAAAACAGGATTTTGTGCAGCAGCAATTGCTGTATTCATTAATACACCATCACAACCCAATTCCATTGCAATAGCTGCATCACTCGCTGTACCAACACCAGCATCGACCAACACTGGAACCTTTGCATTTTCTTTGATGATGGAAATGGTATGTGGATTTAAAATTCCAAGCCCTGAACCAATGAGGCTGCCTAAAGGCATAATCGCGACACAACCCATACTTTCAAGTTCTTGTGCAACAATTGGATCATCCGATGTATAAACCATCACTTCAAACCCATCATCAATAAGCGTACGTGCTGCTTCGAGTGTTGCGGTCACATTCGGGTACAGGGTTTTTTCATCACCCAAAACTTCAAGTTTGACCAAGTTGTGTCCGTCCAAAAGCTCACGTGCCAACATACAGGTACGTACCGCACTATTGGCATCAAAACAACCTGCGGTATTTGGAAGGATGGTATATTTCTCAGGTGGAATCACCGACAATAAATTCGGTTGATCTGGATTTTGTCCAATATTTACACGTCGAATAGCAACCGTCACAATTTCAGCACCACTCGCTTGGATGGCTAAATCTGTTTCCCGCATGTCTTTATATTTGCCTGTGCCGACAAGAAGACGAGATTGGAAGGTGCGTGAACCAATAATAAGTGGCGAGTTTTCAGTCGTTAAATCTAGCATGGGAGAGCTCCAAATTAGCCGCCACCAACCGCATGAATGATTTCAATACGATCTTTTTCAGCAATAGGGGTGAGTTCAAGTTTGCTTTTAGAAATGATCATTTCATTCATTTCAACCGCAAAGCGTTTACCTTCCAGTGAAAGTTCTTGAACCAGTTGTAAAAGATTTTGGCAAGAGGTTTCTTGGGGCTCACCATTTAAGAAAATTTGCATAGACATTCCATTTGATTGCGCAAATTGTGATTTCAAAAGTCAAAACAGAATTATTTTGCGTATTTTAATGCATTCCAGGCAAGCACCAACCATCCAGCAATCATCAGTGCACCGCCAATCGGTGTAATTGCACCTAAGCCACGTGGTAAGCCAAGTGCCATGATATATAGCGAACCGCAAAAAAATAGAATTCCGATTTGGATCAGCATAAAACTGGCTTTGATTGGAAGTTGAGGAATGACTTTACTGAGTATTGCCAATGCCAATAAACCGAGGGCATGATAGAAGAAATAATCAGTTGCTGTTTGCCACCAAGCCAACTGTGCTTCTGTTGCTCGGGTTTTTAAACCATGCGCCCCAAATGCACCTAAGATTACTGCAAGTGCTAAATTCAGTGCTGAAATTGCAATCCACATAAGCCATTCATCTGCATCAATTTGCGCATAACCATAACATAAAATTTAACTCGGATTAAAGGCAAAATCTATGAAGATACGAGATTCAATAAAACTTTAAGCAAAATAAAAGGGCAGATCGCCCTTTTATTAAAACCGATATTTTCACGGATAGAAGTTAGTTGGATGACATGGCAATCTTAATTTTATCCATGGCATTTTTTTCTAATTGGCGAATACGTTCAGCTGAAACATTATATTCTGCCGCTAACTCGTGTAATGTAGATTTATCATCATCTAACCAACGGCGTTGCAAGATATTTCTTGAACGATCATCTAACTGTTCCATCGCATCATGTAAAGCCGAAGTACTTTGTTCTTCATAATCTTCTTCTTCAACCAAACGCGCAGGATCATAACGGTTATCTTCTAGATATAATGCAGGGGCAACATGGGTTGAACCTTCATCATCGTCATCACCTTGAGCTTCGAAAGCTGCATCATAAGCAGTCAATCGACCTTCCATTTCCAAGACTTGTTCTGGTGTAACATTCAAGTCTTTGGCAATTGATTGTGCTTCTTCAAGGGTCAGTTTTTTGCTCGACTTTTTAAGACTACGTAAATTAAAAAATAATTTACGTTGCGCCTTTGTGGTCGCAATTTTGACAATTCGCCAGTTGCGGATCACATATTCATGAATCTCAGCCTTAATCCAGTGCACTGCAAAAGACACTAAACGCACACCCATATTAGGATCAAAACGTTTAACAGCTTTCATTAAACCGAGATTACCTTCTTGAATTAAATCACCTTGTGGCAAGCCATAACCTGCATAACTGCGGGCAATATGAACCACGAAACGTAAGTGAGACATCACTAACATTTTTGCAGCATCTAAATCTTGATCATAGAAATAACGATCAGCTAACTCTTTTTCTTGCTCAGCTGTCAAAATTGGAATCTGATTTACGGTGCTGATATAAGCACCTAAGTTAACACCTGGTGCAGATAAGGACAGGGGCATCAACTGATTGCTGCTGTCACTCATGAGTTCTCCTTATAGGAATTTCGTCGTATTACTAATGCATTCATCTTAATTCGAATATTGTACATAAGTAAGAAAATTTGGGTATAGAAATGTAAATATATATGCCAATTTGCAAAAAAAATTTTTAATTGAAAATAATTAAGATTCAATTAAGTAATGAAATTCATGCTCGGATACTTGAGTCAATTGACAGTCGAGCTGATGTATTTCGCAGTAACGGGCAATGTCGATCATACTATGTGGGTCAGATGACTTTAACAAGAACATTTGATGAGGCAGTGCTTTTTTTAATTCACGTTTCAACATTAACAAAGGCATAGGGCAGGGTTTACCCAGACTGTCAATTTCAATTGGATTTGTATCAATAGGTATTTGACCTAAAGTTTCATTCATTTTATGGCAAAAATATAACACTGTTATGGAAGTATTATTTTAGCAAGTTTCTTAGAACTACCCAACACAATTTGCAATATTCTTGCGTTGATAAAAAATAATATTTAAGGTGTTTAAAAAATAAGCTTGATATCGAAAATAATTATCAAAAAAAATTCTATTAATTGTCATAAACCCATGTTAAGCTCGTTGCGTATTTAGGATTTGTCAGAAACAATTGTTGTTTTGAACCCTATTACAAATGGATGTAACCGGGATTTTGTTAATAGTTTTACAGAATGATTACAAGCTTTGAAATTACAAAATATTTTAAAACTTTGTTTGCTCTGCTGTTTGCAACACCGGGTGGTCCCTTTTCTTAATAACTGAGGATTAACTTATGACAGCTCGTGAACAAGGCGTAGTTAAATGGTTCAACGACACTAAAGGCTTCGGCTTTATCCAACGCGCAGGCGGTGATGACGTTTTCGTTCATTTCCGTGCTATTCAAGGTGAAGGTCATCGTTCACTTCGTGACGGTCAACGTGTTGAATTCAGCGTTGTACAAGGTCAAAAAGGTTTTCAAGCTGAAGAAGTTCAGCCTTTAGACTAATCTTAAATTTTTAAAAATTTAAGTGGCGCTCCAATTTTTTATAAATTGGGGCGTTTTTTGTTTATAATGGGCGCAATTCAAAGTGTCTACAGTTAGAGCTCGTATTTATGTCATCAGGTTTCGAAACCCTTAATTTACATCCGCAACTTAAACAAGCGATTGATGCTTTAGGGTTTAAAGAAATGACCCCCATCCAACAAAAAGTATTGAAGTATACTTTGGCAGGTCATGATGCAATTGGGCGTGCTCAAACAGGTACTGGAAAAACAGCAGCATTCTTAGTCAGTATTATTAATGATTTGCTCAATAATCCGATTCAAACACAGCGTTTTCGTGGTGAGCCACGTGCTTTGATTCTTGCACCTACACGAGAGCTGGCGATTCAAATTGAAAACGACGCCAAAGATTTGGTGAAATATAGCGGTTTAAATGTCGTCACTTTGGTCGGTGGTGTAGATTTTGACAAGCAGAGAAAGCAGTTGGATCAAGGTTTTGTTGATATTTTAGTCGCAACACCAGGGCGTTTAATTGATTTTACTGAACAAAAAGAAATCTGGTTAGATCAAATTGAGTTTTTAGTCATTGATGAAGCTGACCGTTTATTGGATATGGGCTTTATCCCTTCAGTAAAACGCATTGTGCGTTTTTCTCCACGTAAAGAACAACGTCAAACTTTAATGTTTTCAGCTACTTTTAGTTATGACGTACTTAATCTTGCACAACAATGGCTTTTCGAACCTGTCACTGTAGAAATTGAACCTGAAAAGAAAACCAATGCTGATGTTGAGCAACGCGTTTATGTGGTCGAAAAGAAAGACAAATATAAGTTATTACGTGAAATTTTAACGGATGAACCAATCGAAAAAGTGATGATTTTTGCGAATCGTCGTGATCAGGTCCGTAAATTGTATGATCATTTGAAGGCGGATGGTTATAAAGTGGTCATGCTGTCTGGCGAGATTGCACAAGACAAGCGTTTGAAAATGCTAGACCAATTTAAAAATGGTAAACATAACATCATGATCGCAACAGATGTTGCGGGTCGTGGTATTCATGTAGATGGTGTATCGCATGTGATCAATTTCACTCTACCTGAACAGTCTGATGATTATGTACATCGTATTGGGCGTACTGGGCGAGCTGGAACACAAGGGGTAAGTATCAGTTTCTTGTCGGAAGATGATGCCTTTAATTTGCCAACGATTGAAAAAGCCATTGGACAGAAATTACCTTTGACCCGTTTAGAAGGTTATTGCTAAACACATAAATTAACTTGGCATAGATCAAATTAAAAATCCCACTTTAATCGTGGGATTTTTAATTCAACTCATCGTATTAGTTGGCTTTACAGCTAAAGGTTAAAGTGCTTTGGTAGTCAGTATCTTTTTCAATACCATAATTTTTACCCATGACCGAGCCGATTACGCCAGCCGCAGCAGTGATCATTTTACCCGTCTGCTCATCGACCACACCATTTAAACTGCCATGATATTCAGTTTTTTCATTGATTAAGACAGGTGCCGCTTTTTTGCCACAAGTTTTGTTGGCAGCAACAATGGCGTTGTTTTTTGCCGTAATTTGATCTTTGCCTAAGCCTGTGACTTCATATTGATTGTCGGCTTTTTGAATTGCTAATGTTTGTGTTGGGTTTGATGCACATGCACTAAGAAGTAGTGCAGAACTGGCAAGGAGCGAAAGAGCTGTAAATTTATTCATATTGACTCCAAATGATCAGTGAAAAATAAAAAGAATTTTATTAATTAGCTATGATTTGAACATAGAATATGTGCTAAATATTGAAAAACATGTATAAATTTTGCAGTTTTTATGGGACTTATTGCTAAAAACGCCTATTTGTTGGTCATGATAATTCTCAGAAAATAAAGTTTTGTCTGAGAGTTATTAAAAAAAATAGACATAGCTGTTGAGTAAATTTCTGCTGAGATAGCGTAATGATTTTAGAGTGTGCTAATCTTACAAATAGTTCATTTAAATAGATTACAGCTAGGTCAATGTCAGATTTAAATTTCAAAGCAGTACATGACAATATCCACAAACGTCAGTCCATTGGTCATTTGATTGAACCTGCGCCCTCACATGAGCAACTGAATGTGGCATTTCAGGCAGCGCTTACAGCACCCGACCATCATCGTTTAAAACCGACACAATTTATTGTGATCGAAGGTGAACAGCGCGAAGCTTTTGGTGAGTTATTGGCTCAATCTATTGCGGACTTAGGGGAAACTGACCCAGTTCAAATTGAACGGGTAAAACATCATCCATTTCGAGCACCGATTTTGGTTTTGGCTGTGACTAAATTTCAAGATCATCCCAAAGTTCCATTTTTTGAACAGACATTAAGTAGTGGTGCAGCGATTCAAAACTTTTTATTGTCTTTACAAGCACAAGGTTTTGCAACAATGTGGCGTAGTGGGGCAGTGGTTGAATCTAAACACCTAAAGTTAGCACTTGGTTTAGATGAACGTGATTTAATTTCAGGTATTGTTTATGTGGGTACTGCTGCAAAAGAAATTGCACCGCGTCCCGAAAGTGACACTCAAGCATATGTTCATTTTTGGCAGAATTAATCACAAAAATAACGAGATCTCAACTGTGAAAACTCGTTAAACATTTACATGTAATATTTAGGATAGGTTTTTAGGATAATAATAATGTCGGATTTACGCTTTAAAGATTTAATTGAACCCGTGGTATTGGATCAAAAAACAGCATTACGTGTGACTGTACTCGGTGGTGGTAGTTTCGGCACAGCAATGGCGAACACAGCAGTACGCAATGGTTGTGACACCATGATTTGGATTCGTGATGAAGCTATCGCGGCAGAGATCAATGCGACGCATATCAACAAACGCTATCTTCCAGACTTTCAATTAGAAGCAGGGCTACGTGCTGAGTCAAATTTGGAAAAGGCTGTACGTGACCGTGACATTATTCTGGTTGCTATTCCTAGCCATTCATTTCGTGATGTGTTGCGCCAGATCAAGCCGTTCATTAGTGCACAAGCTGTGGTGTCTTTAACCAAAGGTATTGAAGCCAAAAGTTTTAGTTTCATGAGTGATATTATTCGTGAAGAACTGCCAGAAGTACCTTATGGTGTACTTTCTGGTCCAAACTTAGCCAAAGAGATTGTGGCTGGACAACCTGCAGGTACTGTCATCGCAAGTGACAGTGAGTTGGTGCGTTATGCAGTACAACAGGCTTTACACAGTGCATTATTTCGGGTCTTCGGCAGTGATGATGTACATGGTGTCGAGCTTGGCGGTGCATTGAAGAATATTTACGCTGTGGCAATGGGTATGGCTGTGGCGTATAAAGTAGGTGAAAACACACGAAGTATGATTTTAACCCGAGCATTAGCAGAAATGAGTCGTTTTGCTGTTAAGTTGGGTGCTAATCCATTGACATTCCTTGGCTTATCTGGCGTTGGGGATTTATTTGCAACCTGTAATAGTCCATTGAGTCGAAACTATCAAGTTGGTTTTGCATTAGGTTCTGGAAAGACACTGGAACAAGCGACAAAAGAACTGGGGCAAACCGCAGAAGGCATCAATACCATTGTACAAGTAAATGCGCGTGCTAAAGAATTGGATGTTTATATGCCAATTACCACAGCACTTTATGAAGTTATTTTTGAAGGTGCACCACCACTCAATATCGCAGTTTCCTTGATGAAAAATGGACATCGAAGTGATGTAGAGTTTGTGTTGCCACATAATGAGGTTTAATTGATTACAATTTGAGGTTGAGAGATAGATTTGTAACAAAGCCTCGTTATAATCAGTGCGGTATTAAAAAGGAAATCTTATGCAACTGACTTTGGTGCGTCATGGTGAAGCAGCCCCAGCAATCAATGGTGTGGACAGTAAACGTCCTTTAACAGAACGTGGGCATTTACAAGCGGAACAAACAGCACAATTTTTAAAAGAAACAGTACAACCAGATGTATTTGTTGTGAGCACGTTATTGAGAGCACAGGAAACATTGTCCCATATACAGGCTTATTTTCCTGAAGTATCAGTATTGATCTGTGACAAAATTAAGCCTGAAGATGATGCAAAATTAGCAATTGAATGGTTGTCACAATTACCATTTGAACGTATTGTGGTGGTATGTCATATGAATGTGGTTGGGCATATTGCTGAACAACTGACACATGAGCATTTTAATCCTTTTGCCTTGGCAGAAGCTCGTATTTATGAGCAAACGGTCATTGCAAATGGTCTATCTACTCAAAATAAAGCCTTTATTCCAACTGTATAAAAGCATTGTTAAAAGAACACACGGCAGAAAACGATAAATGTTGTACTTATGGATGCCTGAAGCCAATGGGGTTTGGCAATGGTCTCGAGGAAGTGATTGGACTACATCTTCGAGTCTGGAACAATTAATACAAGATATTAAACTTTACCAAGGTGAAGAAGCGGTTGTGTTCTTTCCAAGTCGTGAAGTGCAAATTCTTCAACAAAAGTTTAGCAAAGCTCAATATAAACAATTGGGCGCAGATGGTGTGAAATATTTACTTGAAGAATATGTCATTTTACCGATTGACCAAATGAAAGTGTTTTCGCACTTTCAGCAACCCGATCAAGTTTCAGTTTTGGGTGTGAATCAACATACGATCACTACAATTCAGCACTCTTTGTCTTTGATTCCTTTAAAGATTGTTTCTTTATTGCCTGACTTTCTAATGTTGCCTATTCCTGAAGAAAATCAGCTGATCTTAGCCAATGTCAATGGGCAATTGTTGGTGCGTGAGAATGAGTTTCTAGGTAATTCAATCGATGATCTTGGTCTGTATTTGGATTTTGCAGATCGAGAAAAAACTTTTTTATATGGTGCGTTGACTGATGCACAAGCGACCAGTTTATTTGCTGTAGCGACGGCTGAACAACGTGAGCCATTTAATTATCAGTTTACTGAAATTAAAAAGGCAAAGCAGCATCCATTTAATGTCTTGCCTAAAGCCAAACAGGCAAATGACGGAGTGTCTCGTTATTGGCAAGCATGTGCAGTTTTAGTGGTGGCTTTGATTGTTGCACAGCTGAGTTATGATGCTCTGCGTTGGTTTAAACTGAAAAAAGTTGCCGATCAAACAGCATTGATTGCAGTAGATCAGTATAAAAAATGGTTTCCCAATGAACAGCGAATTACTGAGGAATCTGTTCAACGTCAGTTTAAGAATAAACTAGAACTTAGTCAGGGTGCCAATACACAGGCATTGCAATTGCTCAGTCGTGTTGGTCCAATTTTGATGCAGCATCAGATTATTGCCAATCGGGTTAATTATGAAACTTCTGTCTTGAATATGGATTTAGTTGCCAAGAGTTCAGAAGCATTACAGACATTGGTCACGCAGTTAAACCAACAAGGTTTTAAGGCGGAGCTGGGTAATATTCAGACACAGGGTGCGACTGTGGTTGGTTTAGTGAAGATACAATGATGAAAACAATGGAAAGCTTTCAAAACCGTTTAGACACGTGGTCCGAAAAGATGACTGACAATTTAGAAAAAATGTCAGCACGTGAACGTATTATGGTTATTTTCACAACGATTTTTGTAATAGTTGCCGCCGTTGGTGCAGCCTTGTGGTATACCCATAAAGCTGCTGAAAAACAGCAGTTGCGTTTAAATGAAATGAAAGACCTCGTGGTTTGGATGCAAAGTAATGTAGTCACCATGAAACCTGCGGATGATTTAGCATTAACCACCGCAGATAAAATTCAACGTGTTGCACAACAACAAGGACTTTCAGTGGCTTCACAACAGGTTGGTGAACAATTTCAAATTGTTGCACAACATCAGAATTATGCTGTTCTGGCAAACTTTCTGACTCAAATCGCGCAGATGGGTGTTAGCTTGGAAAAGATGGAACTGGTTAAAGAGGGCGCACAGATTAAATTAACAGCGACGGTACAGTAAGTACTGAAAATAAACACAGTTCAAGCATAGCCTTTTCAGCATACTGTGCCTATAATGTGGCAACTTAAAAAGCAGTAGACTTTTATAGCTATGTTGTATTCACTTGCTCGCCCTTTGTTGTTTTCTTTAGCACCAGAGCGTGCACATGAACTCACATTATCCATGCTTAAATCTGCCCATAAATTGGGTGCGATGCGTCAAGCTGTTGCGTCAAAACCAGTCACCTGTATGGGGATTGAGTTTCCTAATCCAGTTGGATTAGCTGCAGGTTTGGATAAAAATGGTGCATATATCGATGCCTTAGCGGGTTTGGGTTTTGGTTTTATTGAAATCGGAACCATTACACCTAAACCACAAGAAGGCAATCCACACCCACGTCTTTTCCGTATTCCACAAGCAAAAGCCATCATTAACCGTATGGGTTTTAACAATGATGGGGTAGACAAATTGGTTGAGAATGTCAAAGCAGCAAAATTTAAAGGCATTCTTGGAATCAATATCGGGAAAAACGCCACAACGCCTGTTGAAGATGCTGTTTCAGATTATTTAATTTGTCTAGAAAAAGTTTATCACTACGCATCTTACATTACGGTGAATATTTCTTCACCAAATACGAAAAATTTGCGCTCTTTACAAAGTGGTCATGCACTGACTGAACTTTTAGAAACCCTCAAAAAACGTCAGTTAGAGTTGGCTGAAGAATTACAGCACTATGTTCCACTTGTTCTCAAAGTTGCACCAGATTTAGATGCAACAGATATTGAATTTATTGCTTCACAATTGTTGCAGTTTAAAATTGATGGGCTTATTGTAACCAATACAACTTTATCTCGTGAAGGTGTCGAAGGTCTACCATTTGGTGATGAAGCTGGTGGGTTATCTGGAGCACCTGTATTTGAAAAGAGCACAGCTTGTTTGGCTGCCTTTTCAAAACTATTACAGGGTAAAATTCCGTTAATCGGTGTTGGTGGAATTTTATCGGGTGAACACGCTGTTGCAAAACAACAGGCAGGTGCGAGTTTGGTTCAAATTTATAGTGGTATGATCTATACAGGTCCTACACTGATCAAAGACTGTGTTAATGCTATGACCTAAATATGAATACCCTAGACATTATCATACTGATTATATTGCTCATTGGAGGGCTAAACGGTTTGCGACAAGGATTCGTGAAAGCCTTTGCGAACTTGATAGGATGGATTTTTGCACTGATTGTTGGTGCTAAATATGCCAATATCATCGCACCTTCCATGTCTGCACTCAGTCAAGATCCTGTGGTGCAAAAAATTGCAGCATTTGCATTTATTGTCTTGGTTATTATCGTTTTAACATGGATTGCAACAGCAATTCTCAATCAAATTTTAAAGAGCTTAAAACTAGGTCCTTTAAATCGTTTGGCAGGTGGTGCACTGGGGACCTTGAAAGGTTTATTCATTGTCCTCATAACAATGCAAGGATTAGGTCCTTGGGTTGACAGTTCGCCAACGTGGAAACAGTCAAAATTTATTCAAACACTTTTGCCGTTTGCACCCTTAGCTTCAGAAATTTCTAAAGATGCTGCAAATGAAGCATTAAATCATATACATTCACAAGCGCATCCCGATGACGCTGCTGTGAGAAATACTGAACGATCATCAACATCTGAAGAGGATGATCAATCAGCACATTCGACAAAAAATCCGTTTTATTAGTCCTAGCTGGTCTGCGAGGTAGTTATGTGTGGAGTCGTTGGTATAGCAGGTAAAGCACCTGTAAACCAAATGTTATTTGATGCGTTGACGATGTTACAACATCGTGGACAGGATGCAGCTGGGATTGTGACTTGTCATAATGGTCGTCTTTTCTTGAGAAAAGACAATGGTATGGTTCGTGATGTATTCCATACTCGCCATATGCGCGCATTGCTCGGTAACTATGGTATTGGTCATGTTCGTTATCCAACTGCTGGTTCTTCAAGCAGTGCTGAAGCGCAACCTTTTTACGTAAACTCACCTTATGGAATAACTTTGGCGCACAATGGTAATCTTACCAATGCTGCTGATATTCATGATGATCTGTTTAAAACTGACTTGCGTCATATGAATACAGATTCTGACTCAGAAGTCTTGCTGAATGTGTTTGCACATGAATTGCAAAAATGTGCCTCATTAACACCATCTCCAGACGATATTTTCCATACAGTTAAACGTGTACATGAGCGTTGCAAAGGTGCCTATGGTGTTGTTGCAATGATTACTGGACATGGTTTGGTGGGGTTCCGTGATCCAAATGGTATTCGTCCATTAATCTATGGTTCGCGCCTGACTGAAAATGGTGAAAAAGAATATATCATTGCTTCAGAGTCAGTTGCGATTACTGCATTGGGCTTTAAAGTTGAGCGTGATATTGAGCCGGGTGAAGCGGTATTTATCAACGCTGAAGGTGAGTTCTACTCCCAGCAATGTGCCAGTCAACCACGTTATCGTCCGTGTATTTTTGAATACGTGTATTTTGCACGTCCAGATGCCACTATAGATGGAATTTCTGTCTACAAAGCACGTTTGAAAATGGGTGAGACGCTGGCGAAGAAAATTCTTCGTGAATGGGGTGAAGCGCATGATGTTGATGTGGTTATCCCGATTCCTGATACAAGCCGTACATCTGCTTTAGAATTGGCGAATATTCTCGGGGTGAAATTCCGTGAAGGCTTTATGAAAAACCGTTACATCGGTCGTACCTTCATTATGCCAGGTCAACAACAACGTAAAAAATCTGTACGTCAAAAGTTAAACCCAGTTGAACTTGAGTTTAAAGACAAGAACGTGTTGTTGGTGGATGATTCTATCGTACGTGGTACAACCTGTAATGAAATCATTCAAATGGCACGTGACGCAGGTGCAAAAAATGTTTATTTTGCCTCTGCTGCACCGATGGTGAAATATCCAAATGTGTATGGGATCGATATGCCAGCTAAAGCAGAATTGATTGCATCTCATCGTAGTGTTGAAGAAATTCAAAATATTATTGGCGCTGATCGTTTGATTTTCCAAGATTTGGATGACTTAAAAGCTGCGGTGAGAACCAGTAAAGTACCAGAAGTTCAAGAGTTTGATTGTTCGGTTTTTGATGGCGTTTACGTGACTGGCGATATTGACGAACAATATTTAAATGATCTTGAGCAAAGTCGTAATGATACTGCGAAAAAGCAAAAAGATGGTTATATTGATGTCAATATTGACGCATCTTCGGTTGATCTATGTGGTATTAAAGAAGAGATGTAAATCAGAATTGATTTTCATTGAGAAAAAGCGGGAAGTTCCCGCTTTTTTCATTTATAGTGTTTTGCAATGTAATGAGGAATTTTACATTGAAAGATGTCAGCCATTATTTGATAAAAAACAAGAATATGTTGTGGTCTGCAAGTATCTGTTTGCTTGCAGTCATATTGACTATTTTTATTCTCAATACCGTTTTGGGGTTATTGGTACATTATGTCGATCGTGAACAGCAAATTTGGTGGCATGTTTTAAGCCCTTACTGTGTTGGGTTGATTATTATCATTATTGGCTGGTCAATTGCCTATGAATTTTATGTTTTTCGTACTGGTGGGCACTCATTAGCCAAACAGTTAAAAGCACGTCGTTTAAGTCAGATCGAAAGTACCCCAGAAGAAAGTGTAGCAATTCATCTTGCAGATAAATTTGCAGAAACTTTTGAGATTGATGCACCGACTTTATATGTTTTACCGGATGAAGTTGGTGTTAATGCCTTAACTGCAGGTTTCCACCCAAGAGATACTGTAATTATTTTAACTTGGGGTGCATTACAGAATCTTGACGAATTAGAACTTTACGGGTTGTTGGGGCATGAGTTTAATCAAATTTTGTCTGGCGAAGCCCGTGAAAATACTCGACTTAAGATCCTTTATAGCGGACTGATTACATTTAGTCAGTTAGGAAGCAAAATTGCCAAGCAAGGTTTTAATCGCTACAACGCCAAAGGTAATCAACATAAATTTGAAACCAGTTTTGTTGCTGTGGGCGGTGTGATTTGGCTATTGGGTAGTATGGGAATTTTAATCAATCGTTTGATTAAATATTTCACATTGGGTGGACGTACTTTTTATAATGACTATAAAACGAAGAAGTTATTGCTGAATAATGCTAATGTGCAGACTTTATTACGTATTTATGTGCATCATGCAGGTTCGCAAATTCATAGTGAATTTTCAGAAGCAATTGCGCATATGTGCTTTGCCAATTCACTGAGTCCACAAAGCTGGTTGAATATTCACCCCAACATTGAAGATCGGATCTATGAGTTGAATCCGACTTTATTGCAAGATTTGCAATTAGAAAATTTAAAAAAGTTGCGCAGTCAGCCGTTATTTAGCTTGTTGCGTCCATTAGAAGAGTCTTCTGGTGAAGTTTATAATCCGTGGGTGTCACCACAGCCATTGCCTTTGTTACGTTTATCGCCCATTAGCTTTGCCCTGAATGATGCGATTAAACCCTTAAATCCAGAAGTGCGCCGTCAAATAGAACGCTCAGATTTAATCCAGCGTGCAATGCAGACTGCGACTGGGTCACGTGAGGTTATGGTTGCAATTTTAATGATTCGGCAATATCGAGAGTTTATACCATCTGATGCTGCGGTGAGTCGAGCCATTATTGACTCATTGTTAAGTATGGATGGGCGTATCCATATCCAAATTTTTCATGATGCTTGTGAAAATCTGGGGAATATGCCTGCAACGAGTGCGCGTCAATTTGTAACGAAACTTGCGAAAATTATTCAGGAAGATGGCGAAATAGGCTTGTTGGATGCGCTGTTAATCGAGCGGGTAAAAGCTGAATTACATTTGCTACCGATGCATACACCTTCATCACTTGAAACAGTGAAACCTCAGATTGTGCGTTTAATTGATGCCTTATTGCACGTTCAACAAATCAACAGTGCCAATCAGCTTGATGTGCGTTATGAGATTTTAGAACGTGTTTTATCTAAAGATGAATTAGAGCTATTTGAAGAAATATCTGATGAGCCGATTGATTTAGGAGAAATCTTAAATGACATTGCAGGCTTGTTGCTACGTGATCGTTTAAGTATTCTTGGTGTTGCAGAAATTTGCTTATGGAATGATCGGATTATTACCCAAGATGAATTGGATGTATTGCAATTGTTGTATTGGCGACTTGGTTTTAAGTCAGATGATATTGTAGATCAAATGCAGAAGAAAAATAGTGTAATGATTATTTAAGCGAGCTTTTAGAAACAGAGCTTTTAGAAATACAACTTTTAGAAATAGAGTTAAGAAAGAAAGCTAAGAAAAAGTGAAGC
The DNA here is from genome assembly GCF_000335555.1 of Acinetobacter sp. WC-743. Taxonomy (NCBI): domain Bacteria; kingdom Pseudomonadati; phylum Pseudomonadota; class Gammaproteobacteria; order Moraxellales; family Moraxellaceae; genus Acinetobacter; species Acinetobacter sp. WC-743. The sequence goes on from NZ_AMFQ01000069.1 coordinate 36,474, forward strand.
ATTTTAAAGCAAAGCAATGGTTCTAACACCGTGCACAGTGCACAGAGACATGATGTTAGAACCGAAGCTTTAATTAACTTGCCATTGCATCTACAGAAAGTTCAGCAACAGTTGGTTTGGCTTTTTCAGCTTTTAGACCTAATTTATTAAATAACTGTTTGTCTTTGCCTTCACCGGCATTTGGTGTGGTTAATAACTTTTCACCACTAAATAACGAGTTTGCACCAGCCATAAATGCGAGGGCTTGATCTGAATCGCTAAGTGATTCACGACCAGCAGAAAGACGAATATAGCTATGTGGCATGATAATACGTGCAACAGCAATGGTACGAATCCACTCAGTAACATCAAGCCTTTCTACATCAGCAAGCGGTGTTCCTTCTATTGGAACTAACATATTGATGGGTACAGATTCAGGATGTACAGGCAGGGTTGCTAATTCATGTAATAAACCAATGCGGTCATTGCGGTTTTCGCCTAAACCCACAATTCCACCACTACAAACTTTCATACCTGCGTTACGCACATGATCTAAAGTGTTTAAACGATCATCAAAAGTACGGGTGCTGATAATGTGTGAATAATATTCACGGGAAGTATCTAGGTTGTGATTGTAATAATCTAAACCTGCTTCATGAAGACGCTCAGCTTGTGATTGGTTGAGCATACCTAGCGTCATACAAGTTTCTAGACCGAGTGCTTTCACTTCACGCACCATTTCTAAGACATATGGCATATCGCGTTCATGTGGATTACGCCAAGCTGCACCCATACAGAAACGAGAAGAGCCAGATTCAAGTGCTTCTTTGGCTTCACTGATGACTTTCTCTACGGCGATACGCTTTTCAGCTTCTAGTTTTGAGTCATAGCGTGCAGATTGCGAACAATATTTGCAATCTTCAGGGCATTTTCCTGTTTTAATTGAAAGTAGAGTACTGACTTGAATGCTATTTGCTTCAAAATGCTCACGATGAATTTGTTGAGCCTTAAAGACTAAGTCTAAGAAAGGCTGTTCATATAAAGCTTGAATTTCTTCACGAGCCCAGTCATTACGTACTGTCATTAGTTTAATCCATGATCATCATTATCTATCCCTGTATATAATACATAATTCATGCCAATTCCATAGGGCAAAAATGTCCAAATATGATGGTAACTTACGATTGAAAAGTTCAATCATATAGAAAACTAAAATTATAAATATAGTCGCAAAGTTAACCAGATTTCTTGAAATTTACTTACTAAATTTTATTTTTAAGATTTTAAAAATTCCGGGTTTTAGTCATTAAAAATTAAAAAAAATAATAACTTTGCAAAGATCTGAACATTAAAAGTCAGTCGTTTGATAGATCAAGAATATATTTATAATGAAGATTTTTTATTCAGTTGCTCTGCAATAGCCCAGTCAATATGGACTTGCACAACTTCATCATGCGATGTGCGATGTTGGGTCAAAGCTTGAATAATTTCGCTTGAATATGGTGCATTGCCTAAACCTATTGCGATATTTCGCATAAAACTTTGATAGCCTGTGCGGCGAAGTGGGCTACCTTCAGTGCAACTTAGAAATGTCTGTTCATCCCAGTGCCAGAGGTCTAATAAACTCATTTGGTCCAAACCATGTCGGGGGTTAAAATCTGTGATGGATGCAGTTTTAGCAAAACTATTCCACGGACAAATCAGTTGGCAATCATCACAGCCAAATACACGATTTCCTATACCACGTCTCAAGTCTTCAGGGATGACTCCTTTATATTCAATGGTTAAATATGCGATGCATTTACGTGCATCAAGCATATACGGTTCGACAATGGCTTGAGTTGGACAGATGTCAATGCAGGCAGTACATGAACCACAATGTGATGTTGCTGGTTCATCAAATGGTAAATCCAGTGAAGTAAAAAGCTCACCTAACACAAAAAAGGAACCTGATTTTTTATGAATGAGTAGGGTATGTTTGCCTGTCCAACCCATTCCTGCATTTTCGGCAAGTGATTTTTCAAAAACAGGCGCGGAATCTGCAAATGGGCGTGATTCAAATTCACCCACTTTATCTTTAATGATTGTGGCTAAAGTTTTTAAACGCCCACGCATAATTTTATGATAATCACGCCCACGAGCATAACGTGCGATGATGGCCAAATTAGGCTCATCAGGAACATAGCGTGGTTTAGGTGTTTCGACCAAATAATTCATTCGCACACAGATGATACTTTTTGTGCCTGGAACCAATAAGGTAGGATCAGCTCGTTTTTCTAGATTTTCCTCTAAAAACTTCATGTCACCATGATAACCACGCTTTAAATATTCTTTAAATCTTGGTAATTCAGCTTGAGCATCAGGACGTGCAATGACACAATCAGCAAAGCCCAGTTGCAAAGCCTGTTGTTTGATCCAAGCTTTTAATTCTTGAGGATCAAGCTGTTGCAAAGAAATTGATGAAGTGGTTGATGTTGCTGACATAGTGATCAATGTGCTGAAAAGAGTGAAAATAAAAGGATAAATACATGCAAGCTGAAGTTTATCATAGCCATGAAATTCAAGCATGGGAACGTCGATGGTTTAGTCAACAAAATAGTGCTTTTGGTTTAATGCAACAGGCAGCATGGTCGATTGCTCAGCATTTGCTTCAACTCTTTCAAAATAACTACCCCAAAGTTAAAACGATCGCAGTTTGGTGTGGTCATGGAAATAATGCAGGCGATGGTTACTGTATTGCTAGTTATTTAAAGCAAAGTGGCTATGCGGTAGAAATATTTGCCGCAGAGATTGGTGCATCGACTGACTTGAAGCAAGCCATTCAACTGGCTGAACAAAATCAATTAAAAATTCATTCGGATTTTGATCTTCAAGCGTCTTTTGATTGTCATATCGATGCCTTGTTTGGTATTGGTTTAAATCGTGATTTAGATCAAGCATGGCAAACCATCATTCAAAATTTTAATACGCAAACAGGGATTAAAATTGCTGTCGACCTACCAAGTGGTTTAAATGCCAATACAGGTCAACCACAACCTATTGCGGTCAAAGTAGATTATACATTTACTATTTTGGGGCTTAAAGCTGGACTATTTACAGGGCAGGGTAAAGAATATTCTGGACAAATTGAAACGATTTCTCTGATTCCAACTGACTCAGCACTAAAAGCAGTAGCACAATTAGCACCTCAAAAAATTCAATTGCCACAACGTCAAGCCTTTGGACATAAGGGCAGCTATGGGCATGTATTGGTCGTTGGTGGTCATGCAGATATGGGTGGAGCAGTGATCCTAGCTGCTGAGTCTGCATTTTGTGCGGGTGCTGGAAAAGTGAGTATTGTCTGTCACCAAAAACATCATACGGCTATTTTGGCGCGATCCCCTAATATTATGGTCAAAGATATTAATGTGCTTACCGAAGATGAGATTCAATCTCTAATCAATCATGTGGATGCAGTGAGTTTTGGTATGGGCTTAGGTCGAGATGATTGGGCTGAACAACAATTTGTAAAATGGTTTAAACCCATCTGTGCAAGTACACATTTACAGGTGGTTTTTGATGCAGATGCTTTATGGTTTTTGGCAACGCAAAACACCCAACTCAGTCCAAACACTTATCTGACACCACATCCCGGAGAGGCAGCGAAACTACTCGATTGCTCCATTGCTGAGATTGAGTCTGATCGTATAGCTGCCATCCACAGGCTAAAAAAGAAATACTCAGGCAAGTGGGTATTGAAAGGAGCAGGCAGCTTAATTCTCGAAGATAAGCTGTGGATTTGTACTGCAGGCAATCCTGGTATGGGCACTGGCGGAATGGGAGATGTTTTGGCAGGAATGATTGCCAGTTTAAAGGCTCAATTTGCCGAAAATGTGCAATTACATGATATTGTCACTTTACATGCACAGGCTGGTGATTATCTTGCACAACAAGGTATTCGTGGTTTACAGGCACAACATATGGCACATGCTGTGTACCGTGTGATTAATTCGTGTCAGGAGTAAAATAGACAATGTATGCGGTTAAACTGTTGATATATGGTAATGTACAAGGTGTTGGCTATCGTCGCTGGTTTGAGAAAGAAGCACTACAGTTAGAACTCAAAGGTTATGTCAAAAACTTAGTATCTGGTGAGGTTGAAGCGGTTGTCGTTGGAGATGAGCAAGCAATTTTACGTTTAATTCGTCATTGTTATGTCGGACCGTTAAGGGCTGAGGTCACCAGTATTGAACAGTACAAAATCAATCATGATTTAGATTTTACTGATTTTGAAATGATTCGTTAAATCAGCCATTTGGCATAAAAATACTTGTAGATATATTAAAATGATCACTAAAATATTTTTATTCAGTTGCTTTTTGATGTGTAGTATTCACAGTAGTGTTGTTGCGCAAACAAATGAAAAAATGGCTGAAAATCATCATGCTAAAACTATTCTAAAAGATTTAGACTTTAAAACAGTGATCAATACTTTTTATCAAAAACAGCTTCAAACTACAAAGATTGATCAATTGGATCAGCAAAATATTTCCTATATCGGCATTAAAAATGCAGAATATACCAATGCTTTAAATAGTGATGATGCGGTGGTGGTGTTTAGTCCCGCTCGTACCTATCGAAATGCACAAAATGAATTACGTTATGTGTTCACAACGACTGAAGTTTCAGTAGATAAAAATAACCATGAGCTTAATTTTTGTGGGGCATGTGCGACTTTTACCCGAGTTTACATCTTTAAGAAAAATGCTTCTTCACAATTTGAACTGATCAGCCAAAGTCAGGATGAAAACAGTTGGATGAATGCTGATTTTAATTATTTGCCATATCCGACCTCAGATATTGTAAAAAATATTCGTAAAGTGGGACCACAAATCAAAGCCTATGTGGAAGAACAAGAATTTAGTCGTCAAGGTTACTCAAGCACCACTTTATATATCGTTCCTTTTGATGAAAAACCGTATATTAAAAAGTTAATTGTTGCAGAAATTGGCAATGACAATGAAGTCTCAGGGAGTGAGCAAATTTATAATACCCAAGGTGATTATCAATTCCTAAGCACCGTACATGATGGTTTATATGATATTGAAATTGCCTATACAGGTACCCAACGAATTTATATCGCAGATCGTGCTAAAATTATCCCTATAAATGAAACCCATGTTTATCACTACAATGAGAAACAGCAAAAATATATTCGAGTGAAATAAAATGTTAGAGAAGTATTTAATTGTTGGAATTGTTTTTGCAGCATGTATTGTGTTGATTATATACACGCAGATGGATAGTCGTAAAAAAGAAGATAAAACACTGAGCTTCAAAGAGAAGTTACAGAAAGAGTTTCCGAATTATAAAATTCTTGAACGAAATCAAAGTTTCATTATTTCTCGTGAGGGTAGTAACCCACGTATTCCAGAAGAATTGGTCTTAATTCGAGTCGATCCAGAACAGAAGAAAAATTTGAGAAACTCAGGAAAGATGTTGATTGCAACGTACTCTAAACAACCCAGTATTCGAGAGGTGCGTAAAGATGCACTGCCTTATTTAAATTAACTGAGGCGATTGAAATATAGCGAAGTGGATTCTTATTTAAAAATTTTCTAATTCGATAAAATATTTTGGCTTGATCTAAGAACGTATAAAACTTGATTTTGTATATTTACAGGCTAGGTACAGATGAGGCTTCATCTGTACCTTGATTTATAAATTGTAGATTGTGTGAATATATTAGCGTCTACGACTACTATTGCGGCTACGTCCTCGTGCCATACCACCTAAGGCATTCAGTACGGCTAACTTACTCATACTGCCTGAAGCATGTGCGTGGCAAATTGCGGCTGCAAGCGCATCAGCAGCATCTTGTTGAGGCTTCACTGAAAGATTCAAAAGCTTCATCACCATCATTTGCACTTGTTCTTTGTCTGCAGCACCATAACCGACAACAGATTGTTTAATTTGCCGAGCAGTATATTCAGCAACTTGCAGATCTAAATTGACCAAGGCTGCAATAGCCGCACCACGGGCTTGACCTAGCTTTAATGCTGAGTCTGGGTTTTGTGCCATAAACACTTGTTCAACCGCTGCTTCTGTCGGACCATGGAATTGAACAATACGATCGATTCCTGCAAAAATTCGTTTTAAACGTTCAGGCATTTCGGTTGTTTCAGTACGAATCGTACCTGCATCAATAAAAGAAAGTTTTTGACCATCTTTTTCAATAATCCCGTAACCTGTTAAACGTGAGCCGGGATCAATTCCAATAATTAAGGGCATAATACTGTTTATCGTAAATCTTGTTTTGATTATATGATGCTATCCAGCGATTGTAAGTAAAATTTTAACTTATTGGCTGTATAATCAAACAACAAACAGGAGTGTTTGCTTGAAGAGTTTTGTACAAATTAAAAACCAGCATGTGTATTGGATTCATCGTTTAATCACATTGATCTATCTGCTGGGTTTTATCTTACTCGGTTTTGGAATATTGCAGAAATTTGACTTAGATGCATTGATTGCCTTTTTGATATTAGTATTCGTTTTCGGCTGGATGATGTATTTGCATTTTATCGCCTCATTAGAAGCTGAAAAAGGTTCAGAAAGAGGGCGTCGTATTTCGCGATTTATTGCAGTGATTTTAGTGTTTCTATTTCCGATTGGGACAATATTGGCACTGTATTTATTTTATAAAACATCCTCTAATGAATGGCAAAAATAAAGAAATTAGAGATTAAACACAAAATTACCCTTTAAAAATTTGGGAAAGCCCTTATAAATATATAAGTGATGAAATTCATGGCATTTAATGTATGACTTTCAAAGCTGAAATTTAATTTATCTTTGAGATGCTTTGTTTCGATGAAACTTTTTCCTATTATTTTGATTGGTATCATTCTTGAAATTGCTGTGTGGATTGGCGTTGCACAATTCATTAGTGGTTGGTACGTATTCTTCTGGTTTATCATTGCTTTTGTGATTGGTTTAAATCTATTACGTTCCAGCACTTCAACCATCATGCCACAATTACAGCAAATGCAAATGACAGGAATGATGGGAAATGATCCTGCGATTGCTAAAAAAATGGCAACAGCATTTGCCGGCATTTTGTTGATGATTCCTGGTTTGATCACAGATGTTTTAGCCTTGTTGGTGATTTTACCGCCTGTTCAGAATGCAATTAAAAATGCAGGAATGAAATATATGGCGAAAAAGCAGCAAGCCATGATGAATAATATGATGGGTGGAATGGGTAATATGGGGGATGCGCAAGGGCAAAATCCATTTGCAGATTTAATGCGTCAAATGCAGGATATGCAAAACCAACAATCTGGTGGTCAATATCGTGATTCCACAATTATTGATGGTGAAGCACATGAGGTTGAACCAGAACATAAGCAAATTGAACTCAAAGATGTGAATAAAAAATAAAACCATCTCAAATATGATTTAATTTGAAAGCTGAGTTGAAAGATTCAGCTTTTTTTATCGCTAAAATTTGTAGTTTTCAATTCAATATGTTTGATCAACAAAATATTGATCATGTCGGGTGACGATTTTTGTTGGGTTGAATGATGTAGCTTTGATTGAGATCGACATCGGAATATTAGGTACTTGATTGTTTAGGTATACTTTCTGAGCGAACAAACAATATCACTATTCAAGATGTAGGATTATTTTTTAAATGATTGATCAAACGGTATAATTGGCTCGCCCTAAGCGATAAGATTAAATTATGTCGATGTTATTGACCATTTGTGCACTACATTTTGTAGCACAACTCAGTCCAGGACCAGATGTTTTATTGGTTGCTAAAAGCTCAGCATCTACTACACGTGCCAATACACTTAAAATTATATTGGGCATATCTGCAGGTGTCGTGGTTTGGGTGATTTTAACGCTATTGGGCTTTACGGTTTTATTAGAACATTGGCCTTGGATTCAGCAAATGTTGATGTTGATTGGTGGATTCTTTTTGGCTCGAATGGGTTACGCCATGCTAAAGGGTGGTATTGCCACACTTAAACAAAATACCAATCTCGATGGGGTCATTGAACATGCACCTAAAAATTATTTCCTTTTGGGACTTTTTACAAATTTAGCTAATCCTAAAATTGTGATTTATTTCAGTAGTGTTTTTTCATTGGCGTTAAGTTCAAGTGCAGGATTAAACTTAAAACCACAATTGGCAGTGATCATTCCGATTCAGACATTTCTAGTGTTTAGTCTATTGATGTTGATTATGTCGGTTCCTAAAATAAAAGCAATCTATCAACGTTCTGGAAGCTATATCGATATTCTCTCTGGAAGCTTCTTCTTATTATTTGCAGCCTTCCTTTGGGTGGATGTACTTAAAATGTTTTATTGATTTTCATTATTTTGAAAAGTTGTTTTTTCATCATCGACATGTTTTGTTGGGTTCTCGCCAAGCTGTTCTTGGGTCTGATAACGATGTGGATCTAAAGTTTTGATATTGTTTTCGGACTCAGCGTATCTTCGACTACGGTTGGCGCGTTCACGTAAACCACCTTTTTTGATCAGTTGTACCAAAATAATCTCCAAAAAAATTTAATATTTGTCTAGGGGGGGGAATTATACATAGAATGTGCATGATACAGGATATTGAATACTGGTAGTGTGTGGTGTATAGGTTTGAATTGAGAGTGTTTTTTGGGTTTTAAGCTAAATTTTATCTAAGTTTATGAATTTTAAAGCAAATAAATAGAAACAAAATTTGCTTGTCAAACATTACTATTCATGTAAACTAAAAATGTAGTTAAATTTTTACATTACTTATATGGATATAATAGTAGTGTAATAAATAAAAACAATAATAGTGCGACAAGAAGGAGATCCAAAGATGATTTTACAATATCATTGTGCTTGCTGTAATGAAACAGTGACTTCGACACAAAAAGTTTGTCCGAAATGTGGCTCTCAGCATATCAAAAGCCCATATGGCTTATGGACTTTTTGCTTAGTGGCTTGTTTGATTGTGGCTGTCACCTTTAAAGTTGGGCATTTATATATTCAAAATCATAATACTGAAGCGCCTGAACAAATTTCAATATTGAGTGTTTTACAACAGGATGCTAAGCCTGGTTCACAGTAATTGATTTTTTATTTTCCAAAATAAGATGAAGTACATGCAAATAATAGAGATAAAAGGAAGATAAGTGTTTTTTGATTAAATTTAAATTGAAACTGCTAGAGAGGAGGGAATTTTTTGAGGTATATATTTCCATATCTTTAACAAACAAAAAAGCTCGCATCTGCGAGCTTTTTTACGATGAATTTTTGAGAAATTATAGATTTGCTGATGCTTTAAGCGCTTCAACTTTATCTGTTTTTTCCCATGTAAATGCAGTGTCTGAACCTTCGCGACCAAAGTGCCCATAAGCAGCAGTTTGCTTATACATTGGCTGAATCAAATCAAGCATACGGGTAATGCCATAAGGGCGTAAATCGAAGTGTTCACGTACCAATTGAATAATCAATTCATCGGATACCTTACCTGTATTGAAGGTATTGATTGAAATTGAAGTTGGTTCAGCCACACCAATTGCATAAGACACTTGGATTTCACACTTATCAGCAAGTCCTGCTGCAACAATATTTTTTGCCACATAACGACCAGCATACGCTGCTGAGCGATCAACTTTTGATGGATCTTTACCAGAGAAAGCACCACCACCATGACGAGCCATACCGCCATAAGTATCGACAATAATTTTACGACCAGTTAAACCACAGTCACCCACTGGACCACCAATCACAAATAAACCAGTTGGGTTAATATGGAATTTGGTTTCAGCATGGAACATTTCGGCAGGGATGATCTTTTTCACGATTTCTTCAATCACTGCTTCTTTTAAATTCGCTTGTGAAATTTCAGGATCATGTTGAGTAGAGAGTACCACCGCATCTAAACGAACAGGCTTACCATTTTCATAAGCAAACGTAACTTGGCTTTTGGCATCTGGACGTAACCACGGCAATGTGCCATTACGACGTAATTCAGCTTGTTTTTCCATTAAGCGGTGTGCATATGAAATAGGTGCTGGCATCAGCACATCTGTTTCACGGCTCGCATAGCCAAACATTAAGCCTTGGTCGCCTGCACCCTGATCTTCAGGTTTTTGACGATCAACACCTTGCGCAATTTCAGGTGATTGTTTACCAATCATGTTGATCACAGCACATGTTGAGCCATCAAAACCAAGATCTGTATGGTGGTAGCCAATACCATTGACCGTGTGACGGACAATCGATTCAAAATCGACATTTGCTGTCGTGGTGATTTCACCCGCAAGAATCACCGCACCAGTTTTTACTAATGTTTCGCAGGCAACCCGTGCATATGGGTCTTCTTTTAAGATTGCATCCAAGATAGCGTCACTGATTTGGTCAGCCATTTTATCTGGATGGCCTTCGCTCACAGATTCCGAAGTAAAAACAGCATACTCGCGCATGAAAGTCCTATCACAGTAATTTATAAAGACGCAATATGTTACATCGACTTCAGCCTGAGGACTAGCATTACCTGATTAAAAATCATGAATAAAATTCATTTTTATGTGTTTTTAATTGATATGTTCATTAGGAAAGTTGATAAAGGTGCCTGATTTGGGCACATATTGCCGATTTTTAAAAAACAACAAGTTGTTTTAATTGAGCTATTTATTGGTTTTGCGATTAAATTAAACTTTGCTTAGCTCTCTTCATTTTTCATTGTGATCGTGATGAAAACTCACTTTAAAAATCTACTGTAGTGCTTTGAGTTTATATAACGGTTGATGCAAAATCATGACGGTTATCGATCAGTTTTAATGTCGTTTCGGCTGTATTTCGTTTATTTTTTAATTAATTTGCAACCAAAAGGGATAAATATAGACTTAAGTCTTTACCCTGATCGTTTTTTTTAAGACAATACATCACAGTTTTTGAATATCTATTCATCTTCCTATATTTTTTATTTATTGGACTCTGATCTATGACAACCCCGTTGAATGAACGTCGTATAGCTAACGCAATTCGTGTATTGGCTATGGATGCTGTGCAAAAAGCCAATTCTGGACATCCAGGTGCACCAATGGGGATGGCAGATATCGCTGATGTCGTATGGCGCGAATTTTTAAATCATAATCCAACAAATCCGCAATGGGCAAACCGCGACCGCTTTGTATTGTCAAATGGTCATGGTTCAATGTTGCAATATGCGCTGTTACATTTAACCGGTTACGATCTTTCTATTGAAGATATTAAACAGTTCCGTCAATTACATTCTAAAACTCCAGGTCATCCAGAATTAGGTTATGCACCAGGTATTGAGACGACGACTGGTCCATTGGGTCAGGGTATAGCCAATGCGGTTGGTTTTGCACTGGCTGAAAAAACTTTAGCTGCGCAATTTAATAAAGATGACATTAAAGTTGTAGACCATTTTACTTACTGTTTCTTGGGTGATGGTTGTTTAATGGAAGGTATCTCCCATGAAGCATGTTCACTTGCTGGAACTTTAGGGCTTGGAAAACTGATCGCTTACTATGATGACAACGGTATTTCTATTGATGGTGAAGTAGAAGGCTGGTTCTCAGATGACACTGAAGAGCGTTTTAAAGCTTATGGTTGGCAAGTTCTTCGTGTAGATGGTCATGATGCTGATGCTATTCGCGCTGCAACAGTTGAAGCACGTGAAGAAATTGCAAAACCAACGTTGATTATCTGTAAAACCATTATTGGTTTAGGTTCACCGAACAAGCAAGGTAAAGAAGATTGTCACGGTGCGCCATTAGGTAATGATGAAATCACATTAACCCGTGAAGCATTAGGTTGGAAAGAAGAAGCATTTGTTATTCCTTCTGATATTTATACGGCTTGGGATGCGAAAGCGAAAGGTTCAGCGACTGAAGCAACTTGGAACGAAACTTTTGCTGCCTATGCTGCAAAATATCCAACTGAAGCAGCTGAATTTAAACGCCGCGTAGAAGGTGATTTACCAGCAGATTTCTTGGCACAAGCAGATGCATATATTGCTGAAGTCAATGCCAAAGGTGAAACAATTGCAACGCGTAAAGCGAGTCAAAATGCTATTCAAGCGTTTGCACCTTTACTTCCTGAAATTTTAGGTGGTTCTGCGGATTTGGCAGGTTCAAACTTAACCTTGTGGAAAGGTGCCAAAGGTGTTGAGTCTGATCCTGCAGGTAACTATGTACATTATGGTGTACGTGAGTTCGGTATGACTGCGATTGCCAATGGTGTTGCCTTACATGGCGGTTTCATTCCTTATGTTGCAACATTCCTGATGTTTATGGAATATGCACGAAATGCAGTACGTATGTCTGCTTTGATGAAGCAACGTGTGATTCATGTCTATACACATGATTCAATTGGTTTAGGTGAAGATGGTCCTACACACCAACCAGTAGAGCAAATTGCTTCTCTACGTGGTACTCCAAATTTAAATACATGGCGCCCATGTGATACGGTTGAAGCTTCGATTTCTTGGAAATCTGCATTAACACGTAAAGAAGGTCCAACAGCATTAATCTTCTCTCGTCAAAATTTACCATTCCAAACACGTACTCAAACACAAATTGAGAATGTTGCAAAAGGTGGTTATGTATTGGCTGAAGAAAAAGGTGAATTAAAAGCAATCATTATTGCAACAGGTTCAGAAGTTTCATTGGCGATGGAAGCACATGCACAACTTGAAGGTGTACGTGTGGTATCTATGCCATGTGCAGAAGAGTTTGTTAAACAAGATGCTGCGTACCGTGAAGCAGTATTGCCATCAAACATCCGTGCGCGTGTTGCTGTTGAAGCAGGTCATGTGGATTACTGGTGGAAGTTTGTCGGTTTAGATGGCAAAGTTATTGGTATGACAACTTATGGTGAGTCTGCTCCTGCAAAAGACTTGTTCCAATTCTTTGGGATCACTACAGAAGCTGTGGTTGCTGCTGTAAATGAGTTAACTGCTTAATATTCAGCTTTTTAAAGCGATATGAACGCCCCAAAGTGGGCGTTTTTATTTTGTAGATAGTTTTTTAATGTTGTCGGTAAATTCAGCAAATTTTAGTAGCAGTTTTTAGCAAAAGGTATATAGTTGTGCCATTTATTCTGTATTCATGAAATATGGTGATACATATACCATAAGTGAGGAAAATATGAGCCTTTATGAACAGATTAGTGATGAAATCACTTTGATGGATGCGGGTGAGCAAAAGTGGATTGGGCAGGATTTACCACTTGAATCCATGGTTGCAGTAGAGTTGCTATTACAGGACTTTCAAGAAGACAAAATCATCAAGATTCGACGCAAAAACCATGAAAAGCACTCTGGCTTAAAACAGGTTGATCGTGTCTTGGTTGAAAAGCTTTAAGACTAAAAAGCCCCGAAAGGGGCTTTTTTATTTGAAATTTGATAAAATTATGAATTAATGATTACAATAAAATTAATAATTTAGAGTGTATTTTTTAATGGGTTGCACTTAGAATTAAAGGAATTTAAAAATATGGTGCAACAAAAGTGCAACAAGGTTAGACAATGGCTACTTTTCAAAAACGAAATAATCGTGTCACTGCTACAGTAAGAATTAAACCGCATCCACCGAAAAGCAAAACCTTCGAAACGTTGCGTGATGCGAAATTTTGAGCGCAAGAATTAGAAGTAAAATTGAGAAATGAAAAGGCTCAGATATTTAATCACATTATTTTTGAAGATGCCCTTAAACTGTACCGAGACGAAATATCGGTTAAGAAGAAAGGGTCAAGACAAGAAATAGGAAAAATCAATTTTATTTTAAAAGATATGGATTGCATATCCCACTGGTAAAACTCTCAAAAGAAATGTTAATTGCATGGAGAGAAGATAGACTTACTAAAGTAAAGGGTGCAACAGTTCGAAGACAGCTTATTGTGTTGGCAGGTTTTTTTTCTTGTTGTTTTGATGTAAAACTTTGGTTAAGTACAAGCCCCTTAGATGATGTTAAATTTCCTAGTGATTCTAACCATCGTGAACGTGTTATTTCGGATGAGGAAATTGGAATAATGATGGGAGGATTGGATGGTGAGGTTAGTAATATTTTCTTATTTGCTTTAGAGACAGGGATGCGTCAGTCTGAAATTTGTGAAATGACTTGGGATAGAGTTTACATAACTAAAAGATTCGTTAGATTGCTTGTGAAAATTGAGACTTCTACTGACATTTTGGTACATTTTACCTCGTGTCATAGGAGTTTGAATTTTGAGTACAAAAGCCCAACGGGAAATTGCCCATAAATTAAAAGTGTTTGCTCATGCTGAACAAAATGGCAATGTTGCATTGACCTGTCGATATTTTGGTATTTCACGAGATACTTTTTATCGTTGGAAGAAGAATTATAAATCCAAAGGAGAGATAGGATTAGTCAACAGTAAGCCATGTCCACATAACCCTAAGCTACGCACGCCTGCTGAGATTGAAGATAAGATTATTTATTTACGTCAACACTATCATTTTGGACAACTACGGATCAGTTGGTATTTATGGCGTTATCACCAAATTAAGATTTCAGCAGCTGGGGTATACCATGTTTTAAAACGGCATGGTATGAATCGATTACCCCAAAATCAGCGTAAACGTTCTATTCCTATTCCTCAACGTTATGAAAAACAAGTACCAGGGCATCATGTTCAAGTTGATGTAAAGTTTCTATTTTTTAAAGATCAAAATGGAAAACAAGTCAAACGATATCAATATACCGCTATTGATGATGCAACTAGAATTAGGGCATTAAAGATTTATGAGAAACATAATCAAGCCAATGCTATTGATTTCGTCAATTATGTGATCGACAAATTTCCTTTCCGTATTCATACCATTCAGACTGACAACGGTCATGAGTTTCAGTCTAAATTCCATTGGCATCTGAATGATCTTGCCGTTCATCATCGCTATATTAAACCCCGAACACCTAAACATAACGGTAAGGTCGAACGATCTCATAAGACGGATAAAATGGAGTTCTACCAGCTATTAGACTACACCGATGATGTGGATTTAAAAGCCAAGCTGGCTGAATGGGAGGCATTTTACAATTATGCCCGACCTCATGCAGCCATGAATGGCAAAAGACCCTATGAGCGATTAAAAGAAAAGTTATGCTAAAATCTTGGTGTCAGTGGAGGTACTAGTATTCACAACGAAATTAAGCCGTAGTTCAATAAACGGAATGTTGTATGCAGGCGAGTTTTATATTGAAGGACATGATAAAAAACTAAAATTGAAAAAAAGCTTGCGTTTAAATGAGAAGTGTGAACTATTACTTATAGTTGAAAACTATGCATAAAACACATTGGCTACAGAATTTAAGATTTACATGCCCACTAGACCCATCTAGTGGACATTTTTTGTCTGAACATTTGTGAGGCAAATATGTGAAAAAATTCAATTCATTTTTAAAAAATGACTCTAGGGTTATTGATATTATATAACTCTAGGGTTATTATTAACTCATCAAGACAGATGGAGTTAAAATGAAAAGTCTGGAATTGATCAAGATCATCGAAGCAGATGGTTGGTATGAGGTAAGAGTTAGAGGTAGTCACCATCACTTCAAACATCCTACCAAAGAGGGACTAGTTACAGTACCTCATCCCAAAAAGGATTTACCAAAAGGCACTGTGAAAAGCATCTTGAAGCAAGCGGGTCTAGAATGACCCGCTTCACCCAGACTTGATTTTCTCTATAAAGAGGTGAGTATGTTATATCCAATTGCAGTAGAAAAAGGCTCAGATGTTGAAGCCTATGGTGTGATTGTTCCAGACATCAAAGGATGCTTCTCAGCAGGTGATACTTTTGAAGAGGCATTGACTAATGTGAAAGATGCAATTGCAGGTCATTTAGAAATATTAGCCGAAGATGGTGAGGAAATTCCTTTAGCCTCTGAGGTAAGTAAATATTTAAATGATGATGACTTTAAAGGCTTTATTTGGGCTGTTGTTGATGTTGATGTAAGCCGTTATTTAGGTAAGGCTGAAAAAATCAATGTGACTCTACCAAGTCGGTTAATCCGCTTGATTGATGACAAGGTAGGCAAAGACAGACAATTTAAATCACGTTCTGCATTCTTAGCCGCTGGTGCTGAAAAAATGCTTAGAGCGTAATCTTTCATTGAAGCTCACAGAAATGTGGGCTTTTTTGTTGCTTGGATATTTGAGCTTATATTTTTTGTGCATTTTTTTATAAAATATAAAAATCAAATAGGTCGGATTAAGCCAAATAAATTGTCATAAATGTGGAACTAGAAATATTCTTGAAGCCCTTAAGTGTGGTCGTTGTGGCAATGATTTATTAAAGCAAAGCAAAAAGAAAAACACAAAGAAATGCTATTTTTATTCTTTCTAATTATGTTTTTCATGATCACAAAGCCATATGTCGTGAAATTATTTTATTAACCAGTTAAATAATGAATTCAGATCAAGCCCCTTCAGAGGGGGTTTTTAATGCCTAGAGGAGAGTGGGATGAATAGAGTTGAAGCATAAAAGAACCTGAAACTACTTGAACAAGATAAAGCGCGCTTACTCTCACTTAATCATCTCAATTAAACGTGGACGTTTAAGAATCAGTGTGAGATGAGGGTGAAGCGGATTAATGAGTATGTGAAGAATATTGATTGGGGTTGAATACTACATATCGTCAATGATAGTTTTATTAACAATAATCTCCATAGTTAACTAAAAATATGAAATTAATCATCATTATCTCATTTATTTTTACTCTGACAGCATGTGTAGGTATGCCTAAGAGCTCACAAGAACTTCAGGAAAAAAGCAATACTAGATATCAATTCATTGTTGATAAGGAATTGGGTACGGTTGAGAGTAGTTTTGATGAATTTTTTAAGAAATGCTACTACAACTTAGACCATTCAAAAATATACTTAAATCATGCGCGAGTTGGGGTTGATCAAGGGTTTGATAAAACCAAAGATAGCAACCATATCAAATATTCTATTTATTTTGGTTCAGCACCAAAAACGAAAAAATATGGATTAGATGTAGATTTATCAAAAATCTCAGACTCAAACAGTATTAAAGTGGAATTGGTGGCAGCAACCGGAATGTGGAAACGTAGTTTTCCGAAATATGAAAATGTTGCTAATGGTGGAAAAGAAAGCTGCCCTTGGTAACATAAGTAAAACCTCCTCCGGGAGGTTTTTTATTGGGTGAAGAAAGTAAAGAAAAAAAGAAAACCACATAGCCTAATCAAAACGGTTGCCTAACTCTCAGCACTAAGTGCCTGCGTTTGCTGAACGTCCGAAACGTACCCGTACCTATAGATAGACTATGTGGTGTAAGTGGATTTTAGTCCAATTTAGTAATTTAGAAAATGGATTGCAAAAAAATAAAAGCCCAATTAAGGGCTTTTAATAAAGACTTCACTGTTAACGTGATTCTTTTGGGGTGGCGTCCTTCGTTCTTTCGGTTGCCCACTGGCTGGTTACAGGTTCTGGCAACAGGTTAGCAAATGCTATTAAACCCAACGGCAGAAACCCTGTGAAGTATAAATACAACCATCGGGAAGTCCTTGCTCCTGCATTAAGAATTATAAGTTTTGAATTGAAGTAAATCAATGAGGAGATTCCTTTATGGAAGATATCGAGCTTCCGAAAGGGAGTGAGCCACTTAAAAACAAGCAACATGAATTGTTTTGTCATGAGTATTTGATTGATCTAAATATCACTAAATCAGCGATTAGAGCGAAGTTTAGTGAGAAGTCAGCTCGTCAGTATGGATGGGTTGTATTTAGTCGACCTGAAGTGCAAGAAAGGATTGATTTCTTGAAGTCACAGCATATTAAAGAGCTTGGTATTGATGCTTTTTACATTCTTAAAAATCTAAAGTCTATTGCTGAGTGGTGCATGCAGACCGAGCAGATTTTAGATAAAGATGGCATGCCTGTTTTTATTTGTAGTGGTGATGATGAGTATGCTGCGGCATATAAGTTGAACATACTGGCGCACTCAAAGCAAATGAATTGATGATGAAGCATTTAGGCATGTTAAGCGACAAAGTTAAGCATGAGCATACTGGTGCTGATGGTGGTCCAATTGATTTAAGCATAAGGGTGGTATTTGAAAATGATGAAGAAGAAAGTACCCCTTAAGTTCAAGCCCCTTGGCACGTGGACAATGCAAAGTCTTACAGCAACTCAACAACGTATATCTGATGCAAATCAGCGTATTGCAATCGTTGAATCAAAATTAATTCGTCTTGATACAGATATCGCTGTATTGAGTAAACGTAATGCCAAGGATTATGAAGATGAATAAAGAACTAACTAAAACTATTATTGCTTTTGTAGCCTTGGCAATGGTGGTCTTATCAATTGTAGGGCTATTTTTTATAGATATTCCAGACCGTAACCGTGATTTATTCAATATTGTGCTCGGTGCGATTATAGGATGGGGAACAACTGTATTTGGCTTCTACTTTGGCAATTCTGACAAAGCCATGAAGGAGAAAGGCAATGAATGACCAATCACAACAAATTGCTCAAGTCTATTCTTGGTTAAGAGCAATGTCAGGCGGTAAATTGACTCAAGAACAGGTCGATGCGGGCGATGCAATTATCGCAATGAATGGCTTGCCTCCCTTTGCTAAAGTCATTGGATTTAATATTGGTACTTCTAGACAGCGTGATATTTCAGAAAACGGATTTCAAATCATTCGTGAGTTTGAAAGCTTTCAGTCTAAAGCGTATTTGGACACTGGGGGAGTCTGGACGATTGGCTACGGTACAATTAAATATCCCAATGGTGCACGAGTTTCAAAAGGCGATACGTGTACACAAGCACAAGCTGAGATGTGGCTTAAAAACGATTGCAAATGGGTTGATGCTTGTTTAGATAAATATGTAAAAGTGCCAACAACTCAAAACCAGTTTGATGCGCTTGCTTCTCTTGTCTATAACATTGGTGAAACAGCATTTGTAAAAAGCACTTTATTAAATTTACTAAATCAAAGCGCTTATCAAAAAGCTGCCGATCAATTTGATCGTTGGGTGTTTGACAACGGCAAGAAGATTCAAGGCTTGGTAAATCGTCGTAAAAAGGAAAAAGAGTTGTTTTTAAAAGCCCTCTGATTGAGGGCTACATTAAATCTACATCAATTTGAAAAACTCATTTTCATCGGATTTTTCCTCTATTGCTTATTTTTTATTCTATAGTTTAGCTTCACAATTAAAAGGAAATTAAAATGAAAAAGTTAACAATAGCAATGCTAACAGGGTTGATGAGTGTGAGTGGATGGAGTGCTTGTACTTATAATTTGGATGTGACACAGGCTACTTTGGATGCAAATCAACCTGGAACAAAAGTTTTCCCAATAAGAAATAACCAAAAAAGTTCCTTTTTAATATCACCAACAAATGGACAAACACCTAAATATGTTGCTGTAGATAATAATTCATTTACTCAGCAAAGTCTGGCACTAATCACTCCACCAGTAAATGGATTATTTGCTTATGAATTTAAAATTAAAATTCCTACATATAATCTACAGAGCGGAGAAGGTTTAACTTTTTTCCCAATTATGGGTACTGGTGTAAATGGAGGGAATAATACCCAAGGTATTGTCATGATGTATCTAAATGATTCAATGATGAATGTATTTAGTTTGAATGATAGTAATAGTAAAAATGCAATAATTTTTTCACCTCAAGTAACTACTTCTGGTTATCAAACACTTGGTATTTATGTTAACCAAGATTCAAAACAGGTAGGATATATTCTAAATGGAGTGAATCAAGGCTATGTATATAATTATTCTCAAATAGCTACAGGGTATAAATTTGGATATACAGCATCTTTAAATGGGTTTAATTCATCATCTCCAAACATTGGCAAGGAAATTTCGATCGAACTGGTCACAGACGCCACAAAAATGACCCAAACCTATCCAACAGGCACAAAAGATATCTGTGGCAATACTATTTAACGAAACACCCTTTTACTAACTCTCTAAGTGGGAGTTAGTTTTTTTATTAGGTTTTAAGATAAAATTCAAAATAATTTTACTCTTATTCTTAAGCTCTTCCACTTATGCAAATCAAGCAGATGAATGCAAAATCGTTGAAGAAACCGCGGACATGATTATTCAAATGCGCCAAGGTGGTGTTGATTTAAAGAAAGTATTTGATTCAACAAAGGATGGATTAGAGGAGCATCAAGTTCAGTTATTAGAGGATATGATTGCAGATGCGCTATCTAAGCCTGTTTATGTAACGATGCTAGGGCAACAAAAGGTTATATCTGAGTTTGTTGCGGATTGGAAAAAGTCATGTGGTAATCCCCCCTCAAAATAATTGAACTCAAAAGTAGAAAATCGAATAATCCTGTAAAGGAGATTTTTTATGAAAACATCTAAATATTCAGATAGCTTAATCATGAGTATTTTAAAACAAGCTGAATCAGGAACACCTGTGCCTAACTTATGCCGTGAACATGGTATGAGTTCCGCTACATTTTATAAATGGAAAGCGAAATATGGAGGTATGGATATTTCAATGATGACACGACTTAAAGAATTAGAAGCTGAAAATGCTCGTCTGAAACGTATGTATGCTGACGAACGCCTTAAAGCAGATATTCTTCAGGATGCACTGTCAAAGAAGTTATAAAGCCTGTACAACGTAAATCTCTTGCTCAGCGAGCCGTTAAACAATTCAAGATTTCAGTGAGTAAAGCTTGCTTCATCTTTCAACTTAGTCAAACCTGTTATCGTTATAAAGCTCAATTAGATGAGCAAAATAAGATGATTGCAGACTGGCTACTGAAGCTTACCAATGAGAATAAGACTTGGGGCTTTCAGCTTTGCTTCTTGTACCTACGTAATGTCAAAGGCTACTCATGGAACCATAAACGTGTTTATCGAATTTATAAGGAGCTTGAGCTTCACCTACGAATTAAACCCAACAAACGCATTCAGCGAATAAAACCTGAACCGCTTACAGTTTCATCAGCACCAAATGAATCGTGGTCAATGGACTTTATGCATGACCAACTGAGTGATGGTCGCAGTTACCGAATCCACAATGTTATTGATGATTATAACCG
>NZ_AMFQ01000070.1:0-441 GCF_000335555.1 Acinetobacter sp. WC-743
ACTCAATAAAAATTTTCGTATTTTCTTCTACCCATTCTATAGGCATAGAAAATGTTAAGGTACTTTGATAAGTACCATTTATGATTTGCCATTTACTCTTACCACTAAAACGAAACTCCCATGGTCCAGTTGCGAATTTCTCTTTACCACTGGTATATAAGAAACCCAGTGATTTCATTGGACTATAAAATTTAAAAATCTCACGTATGGGTTTTACATTTTTAAATTCTGTGCTATCAGAACCTGCTCCTTTGGGTGGTTCATCCAACCACAGCCATGTTAAATGGTCTTTGGCATAAGTTTGATAATCATCAAAGCATTGGGCAATCGCTTCTCGCATGTCATCACTAAAGCCCTCTTTAAAATATAAAACTGCACGAATCGCAGGTATTGCACCCACATAATCTTCTGGACCACCTTTGGCAAAAAGCCCTCCACCAA